>CANJUS010000063.1:0-6754 GCA_947477505.1 Comamonadaceae bacterium
GAGCAAACCCACCAACCAATGCAACACCCAAATGGTGATGGCCAGGGGAAGCCAAACCAGCAAACCAGCGAGCAGGTATTTTTTAATCGGCAATTTCATTTTTTTCATTCACTGGCGGTCGCATCGGCACGGCCACTTCAACTGCTGGCCGCTGGGGTGCTGGGTGCAGGTGTGCTCGGCGCAGCAGCAGGCGCTGCCGGGGTGCTGGACGACTCGGTGCTGGAGGCCGCAGCGGGTTTGACGCTGTCAGCGCCACTGGCATTGGCCGGGGCAGCGTCAGATTTGGCATCCGTCTTGGCTTCGCCAGCGTCTTTGGCTGGGGCATTGTTGCCGCCACGGAAATCGGTCACGTACCAGCCCGAACCTTTGAGCTGAAAACCTGCTGCCGTGACCTGCTTGGCCAAGGCCGGTTTGCCACAGGCTGGGCAGTCGGTCAGCGGCGGGTCTGACATTTTTTGCAAAAAGTCCTTGGCATGGCCACAGGACTCGCATTTGTAAGCGTAAATGGGCATGGTGTGGGAGGGGTGGTTACAGACGGCAACAAACCAGAAGTCTGCCGCTCAATGCAAAGCACATGATTATAGTTGGGTGCTTGTGGGGCTGATTCAGGGACCATTCTCACTCAATCAAGCCTGGCGATTCAATAGGCGCATCGGCCGCCCCCCCTGCCGGCCAAGGTGGAAGCGAGATGTGTTTGGCCAGTCGGCCTAAATACCCTCGCTTTCAACCGCGAAATCCCCCGCAATCCGCTTGAACTGCTCCGGCGCAGCTTGGCCGGCTCTTGAAGATGGTCTGGTTATAAGGCGGCTGGCTGCGCTCGTCGGCCATCTTGAGGAACAGCAAATAGGTGAGCTGCTCCACATTGTCGCCATCACTCATGTCATCGTCGCGCAGCACGCTGCAATGGTTCCAAAGCTTTTGGACAAGGGTGTGGAGGTGGTGTTCATGGTGGTGTCAAAGGCGGCAAAGCGCTCAATTTATTGGCCACCACCTGACAAGCCGTGATCAGGTCGGCCACCAGTCGCGTATCGACTTCGAGCATGCTTTCATACTCGCCAAGATTGCGGGCATCGTGGCATTTGGAAAGCACGCGCCACACCTCTGGGCCCAGGCCCAAGGTGTGCGGCAGCAGTTGAAAAACAATGAAGCGATTGCCCGAACGGTAGCCATGCCAACGCAAGGCCGCCAGGCACAGCGCGTGAGCTGCGTTGTAGGCCAAGTCAAACTGACTCTCCAGCGCCAAGCCCTGGCGTTGGGCATCTTTCAAACGCGCCAGCCCCATGCGCTGAAGATCCGCAAATTCTTTGCTGTCGGCTGGCTCGGCACGCAATGGCTTGCAGGACCGGTCAAGTTTTCAAACGGTGAGGTCGTGCTCTTCTGCGATCAGCCAAACCTTGGGCTGCGCCATGACGCGAGACACGAACGAGCTGCCCTCCTGCAGCCTTTTGGTGAAATCTTGCGGCGTGAAGATGTTCGGGTTGACCTCTCTGCCCAGCAACTGGTGGCGGCTTGCAGCGCCAATATGGCGTCGGCAAAGGACAAGGAATCGCTCACCAGCATCAGGTCGATGTCGCTGCTGGCCGTGTCTTCCTTTTTGGCCACAGAGCCATACACAAAAGCCGCCTTGATCTGCGGGGCCAAGGGTGCCAGCGCAGCGCGCAAAGGCTCGGCCAAGCCCACGGTCTTGCGCACCATGCCACACAACTCGTCATAAATGGGTGAAGCCGGGTTGGCTTGGTAATGCTTCTGATTGCCCACCGGTTTGACCGTGACCAACCCGCTCTGCGACAAGCTCGCCAGTTCGCGTTGCACCGCACCAGAGCCCACGCCTGCCAGGTTGATCAACTCTGTGGCGTAAAAACTGCGCTCTGGTTGCCCAAACAGCAATCCCAACACGCGCTGCTGCGTGCCGGAAAACAAGGCGTCTGCCAAGCTGATGGTGCGGGGCGTTGTGGTGGTTTGGTTTTTTGAAGTACCCATTTTGGGTATTTTGTGAATTTGTGGTCATGGGCGATCTCACGGCGGCACCTCCCCCTGAACACAGACGGTTGGGCAAATAACGTCCTCCGGGGCTCATGCGGCCCATTAGAACGGTTTAGACCATTTTGGTTCGCCCGAAAAAACCAATTTCATCGCGCCGCGCCCACCAAGCGGTGGTGGCTGCCATGGCGGTTTTTCATGGCCTGCGGACCCAAAGAGCCCCCCACCATGCCGACCAAGGCCGCCCCCAGGCCTGCCAACTGGGCGGGAAATGCGTCGCCCGCTGGGGTGGCCAAAAACAGGCCCCAGGCCAACAAGCCCAAGACCATGGAAAAAACAGCCCCTTGGGTGGTGGCACGCTGCCAGTACAAGCCAAATACCAGCGGCACAAAAGCGCCGACCAAGGGCACTTGGTACGCGCCAGAGACCATTTCATAAATCGAAGTGCCTTGCATGGCAATGGCATAGGCCAGCACGATGCCACTGAACACCAGCACAGTGATGCGCATGGCAAGCAACTCTTGGCGGTCGCCATGAAAAGGGCGAAATTGACGCCAAATGTTTTCGGTGAAGGTGACGCTCGGCGCAAGCAAGGTGGCAGAAGCACACGACTTGATCGCCGACAACAAAGCGCCAAAAAACAAAACTTGCATCGCAAACGGCATTTGCTCGATCACCAATGTGGGCAAAACCTTTTGCGGGTCCTCGGCCATCAAACTGGCCGCGCGCTCGGGCATGATGATCAAGGCGCTGACGACCAAAAACATGGGCACAAACGCAAAAAAGATGTAGCACACACCGCCAATGATGGGGCCCCATTTCGCCGCATGCGCACTGTTGGCCGACATCACACGCTGAAACACGTCTTGCTGCGGGATGGAGCCCAGCATCATGGTCACAGCTGCCGCAATGAAAAAGGCCACGTCCTTGAAGCTGGGTTCGGGCCAAAACTGAAACATTTCTCGGTCCACGGCCAGCGCCACCACTTTGTCTGCGCCACCGGCCAGGTCGGCTGCAAATACAGCCAACACGCTCAAGCCCACCACCAAGATGATCATTTGAATGAAGTCGGTCACCGCCACAGACCACATGCCGCCAAACAAGGTGTAAGCCAAGATCGACACCACACCGATGACCATGCCCACCGGGATGGAGATGGTGCCGCCCGAGAGCACATTGAACACCAAGCCCAAGGCCGTGACCTGGGCTGACACCCACCCGAGGTAGCTGATCATGATCATGACCGAGCAAAACACCTCCACCACCGGGCCATACCGCTCGCGGTAATAGTCGCTGATGGTGAGCAAGTTCATTTTGTACAGCTTGGCGGCGAAAAACACGCCCACCAAAATCAGGCAAGTACCCGCGCCAAAGGGGTCTTCCACCACGCCGCCCAAACCTGCGTTGACAAACTTGGCCGGGATGCCCAACACCGTCTCTGAGCCAAACCAAGTGGCAAAGGTGGTGGTAACGATCATGGCCAAGGGCAAGTGGCGGCCTGCAATGGCAAAGTCTGCGCTGCTGCTGACCCGTTTGGCCGCCATCAGGCCAATGGCGATGGTGACCAACAAATACACAAAGACCAAGGTGAGCAACATGGCACAAACTCCAAGCAAGTTAGCCCTGCGCCCCGGCCCAGGGGGCGCAGTTGGGTGGGATCAATGGGTTTTGAAAAACAATTGCATCAGCAGCAAGCCCGCCACAAAGCCCAAGCCTGTCCAGAAAAAGCGGCCCAGCAATTGGTTGGTGCGGCGCTGCTCGGCCAACAAGGCCTGGGTTTGTGGGCTGGGCACGTGCTGGCTGTGGTGTTGCAAAAACAAGTGCACCAAGCGGGGCAGTTCGGGGATGAGCTTGGCATAGCGCGGGGCCTCTGCTTTGAGTTGGCTCCACAGTTTTTTGGGGCCAATTTGCTCGAGCATCCACTGCTCCAAAAATGGTTTGGCCGTGCTCCACAAATCCAGCTCTGGGTCGAGTTCACGCCCCAGGCCTTCGATGTTGAGCAAGGTTTTTTGCAGCAATACCAGTTGGGGTTGTATCTCCACGTTGAAGCGGCGCGACGTTTGAAACAAGCGCATGAGCACCATGCCCAGTGAAATTTCTTTCAATGGCCGGTCGAAGTAAGGCTCGCACACCGAGCGAATGGCCGCCTCGAGCTCATCGACCCGGGTGTGCGCGGGCACCCAACCGGACTCCAGATGCAACTCGGCCACGCGCTTGTAGTCGCGGCGGAAAAACGCCGTGAAGTTTTGCGCCAAGTACTCTTTGTCGAACTCGGTCAAAGTGCCCACAATGCCGAAGTCCAGCGAGATGTAGCGCCCAAAACTATCGGGCGCGATGCTGACTTGGATATTGCCCGGGTGCATGTCGGCATGGAAAAAACCGTCGCGAAACACCTGGGTGAAAAAAATCGTCACCCCATCGCGCGCCAGTTTGGCAATATCTACACCGGCCTCGCGCAAGCGATCGACTTGGCTGATGGGCACACCGTTCATGCGCTCCATCACGATCACCTCGTTGCGGCAATACTCCCACAACATCTCAGGCACCAGCACCAAATCCAAGCCCTGCATGTTGCGGCGAAGCTGCGCAGCGTTGGAGGCTTCGCGCACCAAATCCAACTCGTCGTGCAGGTATTTGTCAAACTCGGCCACCACCTCGCGCGGCTTCAAGCGCTTGCCATCCGTGGACAAGCGGTCCAACCACTGCGCCATGGTGCGCATCAGCCCCAGGTCTTTTTCAATCGCACTGAGCATGCCCGGGCGCAGCACCTTGACGGCCACATCGCGCAATTGCCCGTCTTTGCCACGCAGTTGTGCAAAGTGAACCTGGGCAATCGATGCGCTGGCCACGGGCACCCGGTCAAAGCTTTCAAACAGTTCATCCACGCGCCGCCCCAGCGCGCGCTCGATGGTGGCCACCGCCACATCAGAAGAGAAGGGGGGCACCCGGTCTTGCAATAAGGCCAGTTCATCGGCGATGTCGGTGGGCAATAAGTCGCGCCGGGTCGATAGCACTTGACCAAACTTGACGAAGATCGGGCCCAGCGACTCGAGCGCTTGGCGCAAGCGCTGGCCACGCGGGGTAGAGAGATTGCGCCCCAAACTGACCAGTCGGCGTAAAAAGCGCAGGCCTGGTTGGCTAAAGCCCGACAAGACGAGTTCGTCCAAGCCGTGGCGAAATACCACCCAGAGAATAAAAATGCCGCGAAACATTCGCCTCATGCCAAACCAGTCTGTTCGCCACCACGCACAGGCGCCTTGGCCCCTGCGCGCGCCATCCATTGGCGCAAGGCCAGCGACACTTGACGCACCGCCCCCATCACCACATGGGCACGGGCGTCTCCGATCAAGCGCGCGAGATCTTCTTCCAAGTCCCAGCGCACATGGTCAATCAACCAGTTGACCTCGGCAGCGAGTTGCACATCGCCCTCGATGTGGATGGGCGGCTTTTGCCCGTTGGCCAATGACTGCGCCAGCGCCCAAGGCGAGGGCTCGGCCACTTGCAAAACCAAATGCGATGTTTGCATGGGGTCGCCTTTGTCAACCAATCCGGCCGGCGTGAACACCACCTGGAAACTGAACTGACGCCAACGCACCTGCACCCTTTGCCCAGCCACACGGCGCAAGCGCTGGCAGGCTTCGGGCTCTTGCATCAACACATGGTTGATCAGCAACACCGCCCGTTGCTGTCCTTCATCGATCAGCCAATCGGGCGGTTGCAAGCGGCTGGCCAAGTTTTGGGCTTGTTGAACCCACCAAGAAAAAGGGGACTGTGTTTCCATAGTCCCCGATTATTCCCGATCGTGTGCAAGGGCCGTTACTGCAGCGCTTGCACCCCCGCCACCAACCAGCCCATTTGGCCTTGCTTGGATCGGCCCATGTTCCAGATTTCTCTGAATGGGCTGGGACCGGCGCTGGGGTCTTCACGGATCATGCCCGTGAACTCGACGCTGGCCAGGTATTCGTTTTCCAGCTCTTCAATGCCCAGCAACTGGGCTTGCAGGCTCACCACCTCGGTCTTGTTGACCTGGCCCGGCGCCTGGGTTTCGCGTTCGGCCAATTGGGCTTTGATCTCTGCCAACATGGTGTCGGTCATCATGGCGCGCAACGCAGAGATGTCTGAGCGGTCCCACGCGTCTTGCAAATGGATGAAGTTTTGCTTGGCCGCAGACACAAAACCTTCGACGTCAAAGCCTGCTGGAATGCCCCAGGTGGTAGGTGCTGCCGCAGCAACGCCCGAACCAATGTTGAGGCCTTGGCGTGCGGGTGCAGCAGGCTCGAAAGCAGCGGTTTGCCCCTCCCAAGGCCTGGCCGATGCGTCGTTGCCCACGTTGCGCGGGTTGTACTGGGGCGCAGTGTGGGGTTGGGCCGGTGCACCGGCGCCTTCAAATGCATAGGGGCTGGGTGCCGACTGCGCCTGGCGGCGGCGCATGAAGTAGCCCACCACCATCATGATGACCAAGGCCAACAGGCCAAACATTAAGAATTGGCCAAACTCGGCTCCCAAACCCATGGAGTGGGCCAGCCAAGCCAAGCCCATGCCTGCAGCCAAGCCACCGAGCATGGCACCCCATGGGCGGCGCTGGGGTTGGGCGGCCACGGGTGCGGGCGCAGGCGCTGCTGGGGTGGCTTGCGCCGGTGCGGCTGGCTTGGCCGCTTGGTTTTGTGTCACGTTGTTGGACTGCTGTCCCACCGACTTGCCCCCGCCCAAACGCTTGGAAGCATCGGCGTGCAAACTGGTGAATGCCAAGGCACTGGCCAGGATCAAGGTCCAA
>CANJUS010000064.1:0-6733 GCA_947477505.1 Comamonadaceae bacterium
ATCCAAAGCCTGCGACCCATTCCCATCACGGCTTGGTTGCCTTTTTCAATTGCTTTGTTTGGCATTCGCGACATAGGCTCTGTATTTTTGATTTTCCTGGGCGGGTTTTATGCCATCGTCGTGAACACCACGCAAGGTGCGCGCGATGTCGAGCGCAACTGGGTGCGCGCCGCGCTCATGATGGGCGCGAGCCGACGCCAACTTTTGTGGCGTGTTGTGTTGCCTGCGGCCATGCCATCCATCTTCACGGGCTTGCGCATTGGCTTGGGCATCTCCTGGACGGCGGTGATCGTCTCCGAGATGGTGGCCGTTAAATCGGGCCTGGGTTATGTGCTGTGGGACGCCTACTATGTGGGCCGCATGGACATTGTGCTGGCCGACATGGTTTCAATCGGCATGATGGGCTACATCAGCGACCGCCTGATCGTCGCGCTGGAGCGACGCATGCTCAATTGGCGCATCTTGCAAAGCCATTGAACCCCTATTGACCATTCACCGCCATGTCCAACATCACCATTCAACAGTTGTGCAAAACCTACCCGGGAGACCCGCCGGTCAAGGCCTTGGAAGGGATCGACTTGGATGTGCATGCCGGGCAATTTGTCGCCTTGCTGGGGCCTTCTGGCTGTGGCAAGTCCACGCTGCTCAACCTGGTCGCCGGGTTTGAACAACCCACATCGGGTTTGCTTGCGGTGGCAGGTGCGGGCGTCACCCAGCCCGGTCCTGACCGCGGCGTGGTGTTCCAAGAGGCGGCATTGTTTCCTTGGTTGAGCGTGTGGGACAACGTGGTGTTTGGACCGCAAGTGCAAGGCTTGCCCAAAGCCCAATACGAAGAGCGTGCCCGCGAGATGCTCCACATCGTGGGTCTGTCCGACTTTAAAAACCATTTGCCAGTTCAGCTCTCGGGGGGCATGCGCCAACGCGTGGGCATTGCGCGCATCCTGACCCTGGGTTCACAGGTGTTGCTGATGGACGAACCCTTTGGGGCATTGGACGCGCAAACCCGGCTGACCATGCAAGAGTTGTTGCTGTCGGTGTGGCAAAAACTCAAACCCACCATCATCTTTGTGACCCATGACATTGATGAAGCCATTTTTCTATCTGACACCATTTATGTGATGTCGGCCCGACCGGGGCGCATTCAAAAGCGCATTGATGTGAACTTGCCCAGGCCGCGCACAGTGGCCTTGACGGCCAGCGAGGCGTTTGCGACGATGAAGCTCGACATCCTTAACCTCATTCGTCACGACCATGGCTAACCCACGCATCCCTTACCGTTTCTCCAACGATGGCCCAGTGCTCAAGCCCCCCGCGCAAGGCCCGATCATGGTTCACCTGGTGGTCAATGTGGAGCATTGGCAGTTTGACGCCAGCATGCCACGCACCATCATCACCCCGCCGCACGGCAAAGAAACCGTGCCCGATGTGCCCAACTTCAGTTGGGCCGATTACGGCATGCGCGCAGGTTTGCCGCGCATCATCGAGGCCATTCAAAGCCGTGGTCTGCCGGCTTCGACCAGTTTCAACGCGGGTGTGATCCAGGCTTATCCCCGCGCTGCTCAGGCCATGCGCGATGCGGGTTGGGAGTTCATTGGGCACGGCTTGCACCAAAAGGCCATCAACCACGAGGCGCAGTCCGAAGAGTCCCTCATCAAGACCTGCATGGACATGCTCGAATCGTTCACCGGTGTGCGCACTTTGGGCTGGTTGGGTCCGGGCCTGCGCGAGACCTACGAAACGCCAGATATTTTGAAGAAGCTGGGCATTGAGTACGTGTTTGATTGGGTGGTGGACGACGTGCCCAACTGGATGCACACCCAGCACGGCCCATTGATGGCCATGCCCTACAACTTGGAAATCAACGACTCCATCATTTACGCCGTCGAGCGCCACAGCTCCGACGAAATGCTCATGCGATTGACCCGCACCTTGGAGCTGTTCAAGCGCGAGTCTGTCCATCACCCCCGTGTGCTGGCCATCGGTTTGCACCCGCATTTGATCGGGGTACCGCACCGCTTCCAAAGCTTCGAAAAAATGTTGGACCTGTTGTTGGCCACACCTGGTGTGTGCTTCATGACGGGCAAAGACATTGCCGCTTGGTACCGTGGCCAAGTGCCACCGCCATCGGCTTGATCCCCCTCCCACTTCAAGGAACCCCATGGATTTGAAACTTCAAGGACAACGCGTGCTCGTCACTGGTGGCTCACGCGGCATTGGTTTGGCCATTGCCCAGGCATTTGCCGCTGAAGGGGCCGTGCCCATCGTCGTATCGCGTGACGAAAGCCATTTGGCCAAGGCCGTGCAAGCCATACAGGCCAGCAGCGGGGTCAAGGCCTTGTCGGTACAGGCCGATCTGGGTGCCCCCGGTTCGGCCGATCGCTTGTTCAAAGAGGTTGGCCCGGTCGATGTGCTGGTCAACAACGCTGGCGCGATACCCGGTGGCACGCTGCACGACATCACTGAGCAACGTTGGCGCGATGCCTGGGACCTCAAGCTCTACAGCTATGTCAACCTCACCCGCGCCTATTTGCCCACCATGGAGCAGCGTGGACACGGTGTGATTTGCAACATCATTGGCATGGCCGGTGTGGCGCCCCGTTATGAATACATTTGCGGTGCTGCGGCCAATGCGGCCTTGATCGCTTTCACCCAGGGTTTGGGCGGGGGAACGGTGCGCCAGGGTGTGCGCGTGTTTGGCATCAATCCTTCCCCCACCCGCAGTGACCGCATGCAAACCATGTTGCAGCAGCAAGCCACCCAGAAGTGGGGCGATGCCCAGCGTTGGATGGAGTTGACGCAGGCATTGCCGTTTGGGCGCATGGCCGAGCCCGATGAAGTCGCGCGCCTGGCCGTCTTTGGCGCGTCCCCTGTGAGCGGCTACTTGAGTGGCACAGTTTTGAATGTCGACGGCGGACAGATGTACGCCAATCCGAGCAAATAAGGTCTGTTTCATGAACCCACACGATCCCTTTGAAGAGTTGCGCGCGGGTGTGCGCAGCGTGGTCAACCAGTTTGATTCCCGTTATTGGCAAGACTTGGACGAGGCGCGCGCCTTTCCCGAAAAATTTGTCAACGCCTTGGCTGCGGCGGGTTGGCTGTCGGCCCTCATCCCCGAGGAATACGGTGGCTCCAACCTGAGCCTGACCGAGGCCAGCGTGATCATGGAAGAGATCAACCGCGCCGGTGGCAACTCGGGCGCATGCCACGGCCAGATGTATGTGATGGGTTGTGTGGTGCGCCACGGCTCCAAGGCCCAAAAAGAGGCCTTGCTGCCCAAGATCGCCAGCGGTGAGTTGCGCATGCAAGCCATGGCCGTGACCGAGCCCACCACCGGATCGGACACCACCAAGCTCAAAACCATGGCAGTGCGCAAGGGTGACCGCTACGTGGTCAACGGCCAAAAGGTGTGGACCTCGCGCATCCAGCACTCCGACTTCATGCTGCTGCTCGCGCGCACCACGCCCTTGGCCGAAGTGAAGAAAAAAACCGAAGGCCTGTCGGTGTTTTTGGTCGATGTGCGCCCCGAGATGGGCAAAACCATCATTGCCAAACCCATTCGCAACATGGTCAACCATGAGACCAACGAGTTGTTCATCGACAACTTGGAAATCCCGGTTGAAAACCGCATTGGTGAAGAGGGACTGGGTTTGAAGTACATCCTCGATGGCCTCAACGCCGAGCGATTGCTCATTGCCGCTGAGTGCGTGGGCGATGGACATTGGTTTGTCGAAAAAGCCAAAAACTACGCCAACGATCGGCGCGTGTTTGACCGGCCCATTGGTCAAAACCAAGGCATTCAATTTCCGATTGCGCGTGCCCACATCAATGTAGAGGCGGCCAGCCTGATGCGATACGAAGGCACCCGATTGTTTGATGCCGGTCAGCCCTGTGGGGCGCAGGCCAACATGGCCAAATTGTTGGCCGCTGATGCCTCGTGGGAAGCGGCCAATGCTTGCTTGCAAACCCATGGCGGTTTTGGCTTTGCCGCCGAGTACGACGTCGAGCGCAAGTTCCGTGAAACACGCTTGTACCAAGTGGCTCCCATCTCGACCAACATGGTGCTGTCCTACATTGCGGAGCACGTTTTGGGTTTGCCGCGTTCATATTGATGGCATGGCATTGCCCACCCATATTTAGGTAACGTTGTAACAAAAGCCCGCTCATGTACAGGCGGGCTTTGCAAGTTTTGCGTCAGTCAAGCGCGCATCTTGGCTGCAGTGCGGGGGACTTAGTTTGCCGCCTCTAAAAGCGCGGGCATAAGGTTTTATTTCGCTCTTCATTCCTATAATTTCAAGCATTGTGCAACGCAGCCATGCGCGGTGCAAACCCTTTTAACAATCGGAGCAAACCATGACCCTGACCCCTGACCAAATGCTGGCCGCCAACAAAGCCAATCTCGAAACCCTCGCTGGGTTGACCTCCAAGGCTTTTGCCGGTGTGGAGCAACTCATTGATCTGAACATGAGCGCTGCCAAAGCAGCCATCAACGATGCACAGCACCAAACCGAATCTCTGATGTCGGTGCGCGACGCGCAAGAGCTGTTGGCCGTTCAAGCCCAGATGTTCCAGCCTTTGGCCGAGAAAGCCGCCGCCTACAACCGCCAGTTGTTTGACATCGCCCAACACACCGGTGGCCAAATTGGTCAAGTGGTCGAAGGCCAGGTCGGACAAGCCCAAGCAGCGGTGGAAGCCCTGGTCAAGAACCTGACGCAAAACGCACCCGCAGGTACCGAAGCTGCATCGCAGGCATTGAAAGCAGCCGTGGCCGCTGGCAACACTGCGTTGAGCTCGGTTCAAAAAGCCGTGCACCAGGCCAACGAAATGATGCAGGCCAACATGACCCAAATGGCCCAAGCCGTGCCCAGCGCTGCCAAAGCCCGTCCCGCTGCCAAAAAGCGTTGATATGCAAGACGGGGCTGAGGCCCTGTTTGGACCACAATGGCGCCCTGCGGGGCGCTATTTTTTTGTCAAAGGACATTTCAATTGGACCAAGTTGATGGGGTGGTGGTGGGTGCCGGGGTGGTGGGTTTGGCCGTGGCGCGTGCCCTTTCCTTGGCCCAGCCAGGCAAGCAATGGTTGGTGCTCGAGCAAGCATCTGCGATCGGCACGGGCACGAGTTCGCGCAACAGCGAGGTCATCCACGCTGGTATTTATTACCCGCAAGGCTCTCTCAAGGCGCGCTGGTGTGTGCAAGGGCGCGACATGCTCTACGCCTATGCCGCCGAGCGGGGTGTGCCGCACCGGCGCTGTGGCAAATTGATGGTGGCCACCGATGAGGGGCAACTGCCTGGCTTGCAGGCATTGCTGAAAAAAGCCCACGCCAACGGGGTGAGCGATGTGGTCATGATCTCCGCCGATCAAGCCCGGGCCATGGAGCCGGCGTTGTCGTGTGTGGCTGCTTTGCACTCGCCCAGCACCGGCATTGTGGACAGCCATGCCTTCATGCTCAGTTTGCAAGGCGACTTTGAGAACTCAGGCGGCACCGTGGTGTGCCATGCGCAGGTGGCCTCGGCCCAGCAGCACGGCGATGCTTGGTTACTGCACATGGCCGATGGCAGTGAATTGCTCGCATCCCAATTGGTCAACTCGGCCGGTTTGTCGGCACCCGCATTGGCACGGCAGTGCACTGGTTTGGATGCAGCACACGTGCCCACCGCTTACTACGCCAAAGGCAACTACTTCACCTTGGGGGTGCGTGCGCCTTTTTCGCGTTTGATTTACCCCGTGCCCGAAGCGGCGGGGCTGGGCGTGCACTTGACGCTGGACATGGGCGGTCAAGCCAAGTTTGGTCCCGATGTGCAGTGGGTGGACGACCCCGAGGACTTGGTGGTCTCCACCGAACAAGGGTTGGCTTTTTATGCCGCCGTGCGCACCTACTGGCCAGGCTTGCCCGATGGGGCGCTGCATCCGGGCTACGCGGGCATGCGCCCCAAAATTTCTGGGCCAGGCCAAGCACCAGCAGATTTTGTTTTGCAAGGACCGCCAGAGCATGGCTTGCCCGGCTTGGTCAATTTGTTCGGCATCGAGTCGCCTGGCCTGACCAGTTCGCTGGCCATTGCCCAAGCCGTGGTGCACAGCTTGGATGGCCAGCGCGGCTGAACCCAATCAGCGGGCGTTGCGCATCGCCTGGGCCACTTCGGTGATGAGTTCGGGGCCGCGGTAAATCAAGCCGGTATAGATCTGCACCACATCGGCCCCAGCCTGCACTTTGGCCAAAGCGTCGGCGCCGCTCAAGATGCCGCCCACACCAATGATGGGAAAGCCTGCACCCAATTGGGCGCGCAATTGGCCAATCACCGCATTGCTTTTGTCAAACACGGGTCGCCCTGATAGGCCACCGGTTTCAGAGGCGTTCAACTGGCCTTGCACGGCTTGGCGATCGATGGTGGTGTTGGTGGCAATCACCCCCCAGGTGGCCCAGGCTTGCTGGGCCGATCCAGCGTGGCGTTGCAATGTGGCGGCGATCACGGCGACTTGCTCGGCGTCCAAATCAGGTGCGATTTTGATGAACAGGGGAATCGATTTGCCGTGGCGCTGGGCCAACAAAGCGCGCCGCTCGGTCAGGTGGCCAATCAAACCCTCCAAGGCCTCATCGCTTTGCAAGCTGCGCAAATTTTGAGTGTTGGGGCTGGAGATGTTGACCGTCACATAGTCGGCATGCGGGTACACGCCGTCCAAACAAGTCAGGTAGTCCTCTACTGCCCGATCGATGGGGGTGCTGGCGTTCTTGCCG
>CANJUS010000065.1:0-6643 GCA_947477505.1 Comamonadaceae bacterium
ACCCCCGTGACGGGGGGGGCCGATGGTTTGTCTGGCGTGGTCATTGCCCCCATTTTTGGCCTGTTTTCTTTCGATATGTTTGGCAAGACCGCTTACCTGTGGTGCTTGTTCATCTTGTTCGTGGGTTGGTGGGTGGTGCGCCGCTTGATTTACTCACCGTTTGGGGTATCTCTCACCGGTATCCGTGAAAACAGCTTGCGCATGCACGCCATCGGTGCCCCGGTGGACGCCCGCTTGCGCAAGGTCTACACCTTGTCAGCGGTCATGGCCGGCATGGCCGGGGCATTGCTGACCCAAACCAACCAGTTTGTGGGCCTCAATGTGTTGGGCTTTGAGCCATCGGGCGAGTTGCTGGTGATGCTGATTTTGGGCGGCGTGGGCCGCTTGTACGGTGCTTTTGTCGGGCCCTTGGTGTTTTTGGTGGCCCAAGACTATCTGGCGAAAAAATTTCCCGAATACTGGTATTTCGGCATTGGGCTCTTGCTCGTGTTGGTGGTGTTGTTTGCGCGCGGCGGCATCTTGGGTCTGATCGACGGCTGGGTGACCCGTTCTAAAGGAAAAGCGCCATGAGCACCGTGCTGGAAACCCGCGGCCTGTGCAAAAGCTTTGGCGCTTTGACCGTGGCCGACAAAATCAACTTTCAGCTCCAGGTAGGCTCTCGCCATGCCCTGATCGGGCCCAATGGCGCGGGCAAGACGACGTTTGTCAACCTCCTCACGGGTCGGCTCAGCCCCACCTCTGGCCAAGTGCTGATTGGCGGACAAGACGTCACCGCCCTGCCCCAATCCGAGCGGGTGCGCCGGGGATTGGGTCGCACGTTTCAGATCAACACCTTGTTCAAAAAAATGACGGTGCTCGACAACGTGGCCTTGGGTGTGGCTGAACGACTGCAAGTGGCCGATCGGATGTGGCAACCGGCGCGCGCGTTGAACGCGGTGCGCGACGAATCCATGGCGCTGCTTGAACTGCTGGGCATACAAGCCGATGCCGCATCCCGCATCACCGATTTGCCCTACGGCAAACAACGCTTGGTGGAGATCGCCATTGCCTTGGGTTTGCAACCCAAGGTGTTGTTGCTTGACGAACCCGCTGCGGGTGTGCCCTCAATGGAGTCAGACCGCATTTTGCAAGCGCTCGATGCCTTGCCCGCCGACATTGCCATCCTCATCATTGAACACGATATGGACTTGGTGTTTCGCTTTGCCAAGCGCATCACCGTGTTGGTGCAAGGCGAGGTGTTGTGTGAGGGCACGCCGCAAGAAATTGCCGCCGACAAGCGCGTGCACCAGGTCTACCTGGGAGAACAAAATGACTGAGCCCAGCGCCCCACCAGCCCTGCGACTGCAAGGCGTGCGCGCCGGATACGGTGAGACCGTGGTGCTGGAAGACATCAGCTTTGAACTGCCCGAGCGCGGCGCGCTGGCCTTGCTGGGTCGCAATGGCGTGGGCAAGACCACCTTGTTGGCCACCATGATGGGCCACACCCAAATGCATGGCGGTCGCATTGAATACCGAGGACAGTCCATCGAACGCCTGCCCGTGCACGAGCGCGCGCGGCTGGGCATGGGCTACGTCCCTCAAACGCGTGACATTTTTCCGTCGCTGAGCATCGAAGAAAACCTGTTGGTGGCCGCCCGCAGCGGACGCTGGCCCATCGAACGGGTGTATGAACTTTTCCCCCGCCTGGCAGAGCGGCGCAGCCACATGGGCAACCAGATTTCGGGCGGTGAACAACAAATGCTTGCCATCGGTCGCGCCCTGATGGGAGACCCGTCCATTTTGTTCCTCGATGAACCAATGGAAGGCTTGGCCCCCATCATCGTCGAGATGCTGCTGCAAGCCCTGACCCGTTTGATCCGCGAGGAGTCCCTCACCGTGGTGCTGGTTGAGCAATCGGCCAAATTGGCCCTGCAAGTCACCGACGACGTGCTGGTGCTCAGCCGAGGCCGCATCATCCACAGCGGCAAGAGCGCCGAACTGCTGGCCCAACCCGATCAGTTGGCCCAACTCATCGTTGCCCACTGAAGCCAGCGCCGCCTTGGGGCCTGTCACCAGGGTCAAGGCCGCCCAATCAATCGTAAAATTGCCTGCATGAGCAACTCTATAGAGGCACCACGCACCACCTTGCCCAAAACACTGGACCACAACAGCTTTATTTTTGGCGTGTTTTTCCTGTTTTTGGGGGTGTTCACCTTGCTCATCGATGCACCCCACCTCAAGAAAAATGTCCTTATGATCCTTTTGCAAGGCCTGTCATTTGCTGCTGGTTGGGTTTGCCTGGGGCGGTGGTTTCGCAGTGTGAGGCGCCCCCGCTCCCATCTCTGATGGCCTGGCGCTGCCCTCCCAAGGCTTGACCCAACGCTTAAAAAGGCTGAACCGCCTGAAACCACCAACGGTCGCGGCCCTGGCTGCCGTCCGGGTCCCGGCCCCATGCATCGGCCCACGGGTTGTCGCCCAGACGCCTTGCCCACGTCAAATGCCAACTGAGCGGCCCCGCAGGGCCTTGCCACTGTCCACTGACCCACAGTCCAGCGGCATACAAATCCCCATCGTTGGTCCAGTTTGTGGCGTCATCCGCTTTGAATTTGAGCCGGCGGGTGCGCCCTGCATCCCAAAATGCGGCCACTTGTGCACCTGGCCCGGTCAGGGCATTTGGGGCCACCCACTCCAAGCGCCACAACTGCGCCTGCGAGCCTGCCCCTTCCCCCACCGAATAAGCCCGAACACCTTGGGGCCCGCCCAGGCCAAATCGCTCCGAAGGGTCCAAGTTCTTGCTGGCCCACTGCCCTTGCCAGCTGACAGTGGCAAACCAATTGTCTGACCGCGCCCATTGGCTGGTCAAAGACCAACGCGCCTTGGCAAAGTTGCCCTCGGTTTGCTCCGCTTGGGCGTCGCTGATTTGGCGCGCAGAACCGGCCAAGTCCAATTTGCCAGCGTCCAGCGTGAGTTGAGCCCGCCGGTACAGGTGGGTCAGCGTCCATTGGGCCTGCGCCACCTCTGAACCATAGCTGTCAAGCCAGCCGCTGGCCGTTTCTTGTCGAAAGCGGCGGCGCTCCAGCGACACCGACCAAGCGCGTCCTGCCACATCACCTGCGGGCAAGGCCGAAGTCAACGTCAGCCCGCCACTGGCCGAAGGCTGTAACACCCCCAATGCACTGTAACTTTGGGGCAGAAATTGATACTGTGCGGCTTGATAAAAGCCACCCAAACGCCAACCCCACTGGCCCATGCCTTGGTCATAAAAGTAACGCATCCGCGCCAAACCACTGCTGTACATGGCGTCGTACCCGACCCGCTCGCCCATGCCCAACTGGTTTTCCATGGTGAAACGCCCCAAAGTGCGCGCCAGCCCGGTGGACACCTCCCCGGCGTTGTCCCATGACAAGTCAAAGCGATAAGGGTTCCCCTTGACTTCGCTCACACTGACCTGGGCAGGCATGGCCTGGGCACTGGCAGCAGGCGCTGCCATCACTTCCTTGGTTTCAGCATCGGAAGCTGTATCGGTTGCTGTGGGAGCCGATGGCGGCGCTGCATGCGCTTGTGCTTGCTGAGGTGCTGGTGCTGGTGCTGGTGCTGGTGCTGGTTGAGTCAACTGCACAGGTTGGGGAACTGGCTCAAGCACCTCTTTGGGTGTGGGTGTGGGTGTGGGTGTGATCCATGATTCATCCACCGAATGGGGCAAAAGCATGTCCTCTGGCATCTGATCAATGTCATTGACCACTTTGCGCGACCCAGTGACTTGCGGATCGGGCCGAAGAGGATTGGGTTGGGCTGCGGCGTTTTGCGTGGGCGGCATCGCTTGAATGGAGGCATCCAGCGGCACAGCGGCGCCCTCAGGCAGGCTGGCGGGGGGATAGCGCACCCAGTTTTCCATACCACTGGCAGCCACTTTCGATGGGCTGACGAGTGGCCCATTTGCATTTGCGGTTGTTGGTGCTGGTGATGCAGTCTTGGGGGGATCGACTTGCGCCCAGCCCGCCAGCGGGTTTCGGGGCGGGAATTGCACCCACGTGCTTTGGTCGCTGCGCGTGGTTTGGGCTGCAGCGCTCGCAACCCAGCAAACCATCCAGGCAGCGACCAGCAACGCCCCCACAGTCCTGGCTGCCAAGGGCTTGGACAGGTAGCGGGCGTTGTGGGATGGGCGGGGCTTGGGCCAGGTCAAGGACAAAATCTGGTTCAAAGACATCAGAATCGGCATGAACCGCCCTGGCTTGACCCCCCAAACCAGGCCCATCAGGCCCTCAAAAGGGCGTGTCGATCAGAGGTTGTGGTAAGCCGAGCGATGGACCAGGCAAAAGTCCTTCAGACCCACTTGGTTTTTTTGCGCCATGGTCTGGGCGACAACCTCCTGGGCGATGCGCTCATCGTCGGCTTTGTTGACCTTGCTGACACATTTGCGCTTTTTAAAGGCGTCTTTGAACCGCTCTGACACGTCTCCCTTGAAGCCGCACAGTTTTTCAATGGTTTCGTTGAATGCGCGATCCCGCACGATGCGGGTACAGGTATAGGTCAATCCATCGGGTGGCTTTTGCGCCCAAGCAGGCTGCAGCAAGCACAGTCCCATCAAGCCCCATGTGGCCAGCCACGACGGCAAAACTCCCCAATTCAAACAAGACATAAACCAAGCATCTCCATCGGCGGGTGACATCGGACCGTTACAATCAGACAAGGAATGCGGGTGTAGTTCAATGGCAGAACGGCAGCTTCCCAAGCTTTAGACGAGGGTTCGATTCCCTTCACCCGCTCCATGTGACCATTTTCCAACGTGTCACAACATATCCAGACCCGCATGTTTCCCAGCATAGCGGGTTTTTTATTGCATCAGGCAGTGTCTGGGCCCAGGGTTGTGCGACACAACACAAAGCCACGTCGAATGCGCCACAGCCATGGGCAAAGTGCACGCAAACAAGACCCCTGGCCCGAATCATTTTTGGCTTTGAGGAGGGTTTTCCCCCAACACACAGAAGCCACTCGGGTAGAAACTGGCACCGGCCATGAGCGCCTTTTGTCCCCTCACCCATCAAAGGACATTTTCATGAACTTCAAATTTCTTTGTCGTCCCACTTTGTGCTTCCTGGGGTTGTTTTGGGCTTGCAACCCAGCACTGATGGCCCAACCCGCAAACTGGCCCAGCAAGCCGTTGAAAATTTTGGTGGGCAGTCAGGCTGGCACTGGCACGGATGCCGTGACGCGCTTGGTGGCCGCCAAGGTCAGCGAGGTTTTGGGACAACCCATTTATATAGAAAACAAACTGGGCGCTGGCGGCCAAATGGCGGCCGATCAAGTCTCCAAAGCCACCCCAGACGGCTACACCTTGATATCCATATCCAGCGCACATGCCAGCCAAGCCGCCACCTTGAAAACGGTTCCTTTCGATCCCGTCGATGGACTGACATGGATTTCCACCATTGCGGTGTACCCATTGGTGATTGCCGTGGCGCAGGACTCGCCCATCACCAGTTTGCAAGACATGATCCGCAAAGCCCGCGCCGCACCGGGCACCATCAGCTATGCGTCGTCTGGCATTGGCAGCGCCTTGCATTTGGTGGGTGAATGGCTGGCGACCGAAAGCGATATTCAAATCACCCACATCCCGTTTCCCGCTGGTGGCGGTTTTGGTTACACCGATGTGATGGCCGGTCGTGTCAGCATGATGATCAACATACCGAGTTTGATCGTGCCCAATGTGCGTGCCCAAAAGATGCGCGCCCTGGCCGTGACCTCGGCCGAGCGCTACGCCCCGTTGCCCAATGTCCCCGCACTGAGCGAAGTGGTCCCCGGCCTGGAGGTGGATTCGTGGCTGGGTTTTGCGGCGCCGGCAGGAACGCCAGCTGACATCATCAAAAAGTTGAATGCGGCCCTCAAAACCGTTTTAGACAACAAGGATTTGCAATTGCAAATGCAAAAAACGGGGGTTCAACCCCAATGGACAAGCCCAGAAGGGTTTCGTTCTGTGGTCGAAAAGGGCATTGTTCGTTACCGCAGCATTGCGCGTTCCAAAAACATAGAACTGCAGTGACCGCCGATGGGGCAAGGGTCTGCACCAGAGGGGCACAACCATCCCTTGCCCTGGTTGTGATAACAGAAGGCCCACCCCGGCAGGGCGAGACTTCGCAAGCCGTTAAATCAAGGGAACGCCGGTTTTGGATTGGATGAAGTCGCGCGTCACACCCGTTGCCAACTCCACCAATTTAAGCCCCTCGGGTACCACATCCATCACCCCCAGGTCGGTGATGATGCGGTCGACCACGGCCACACCCGTCAATGGCAGGGTGCAGTCGGTCAAAATTTTCAGGTCTTCGGTGCCGTCTTTTTTCTTGGCCACGTGTTCCATCAAAACAATCACACGCTTGACGCCAGCGACCAGATCCATCGCGCCGCCCATGCCCTTGACCATCTTGCCTGGGATCATCCAGTTGGCCAAATCACCGCGCCCACTGACTTGCATGGCACCCAAAATGGACAAATTGATTTTGCCGCCACGGATCATGGCAAAACTGTCGTGGCTGCCAAAAATCGAGGTGCCCGCAATGGTGGTCACGGTTTGTTTGCCCGCGTTGATCAGGTCGGCATCGACCTCGGACTCTTTGGGAAACGGGCCAATGCCCAGCATGCCGTTTTCGGACTGCAACCAGACCTCAAT
>CANJUS010000066.1:0-6635 GCA_947477505.1 Comamonadaceae bacterium
CAGTTCTGGAAAGACATCGTCACCGAGGTGCACAAAGACTACCCCGACATCGCACTGGACCACATGTACGTGGACAACGCGGCCATGCAACTGGTCAAAGAGCCCAAGCGTTTTGACGTGGTGGTCACCGGCAATATGTTTGGCGACATCTTGAGCGATGAAGCATCGATGCTCACCGGTTCGATTGGCATGTTGCCATCGGCGTCGTTGAACGCCAGCAACCAAGGCCTGTACGAACCCAGCCATGGCAGCGCGCCCGATATCGCAGGCAAAGGTGTGGCCAACCCCTTGGCCACCATCTTGAGCGCGGCCATGATGCTGCGTTTTAGCCTGAACCAAGAAGCCGCGGCCGTGCGCATCGAAAACGCCGTGAAAAAGGTTTTGGCCCAAGGCCTGCGCACCGGCGACATTCACAGCGAAGGCACCACCAAGGTGGGCACCGCGCAGATGGGTGATGCAGTGGTCAAGGCGCTGGGCTGAGCGGGTCTGGCCCGACAAAGGGAACGGGTCAATTGCCCCAGGGGTGCCCCATCACCGGCATCCAAACCAGTGGCGTGGTGCGATCACAATCTATGGTCAAAATCAATCAATCGGCCTGGATGTTGGCGCTGCGCACCACCGGCCGCCAACGTTTGATTTCGCTTTGAATCAATTGGCCAAAGACCTGGGGTGACGCAGGCGATGCGCTTGCACCTTCTGACTTGAGACGGGCCACCAGCTCTGGCGCGGACAAGCTGTCATTGATGGCTTGGTTGAGTTTTCTGACGATCTCAACCGGCGTGCCAGCCGGCGCCACCAAGCCATACCATTGATCGGCTTCAAAGCCTTCCAAACCCTTCACGCCCGACTCGGCCAAAGTGGGGATGTCTGGCATGGAGGCGATGCGCTGCGCGCTGGATACCGCAATGGCCTTGAGCTTGCCCGCTTTGACCATGGGGATGATGGCCGGCGCTCCTGTGAAGACCATTTGAATTTGGCCCGCCACGGCGTCGGCCACAGCGGGTGCGGTGCCCCGGTAAGGCACATGCACCACCAAGGTTTGGGTCGCCAGCTTGAAATACTCGGTGGCCAAGTGGGCTGCGCTGCCAGTGCCCCCAGAGCCATAGTTGACTTGCCCCGGGTGGGCTTTCAAATAATTCACCCAATCGAACACATTGCCCACGGGCAAAGCCGGGTGGACCGCCAACACATTGGGCACTTTGGCCACCAAGGCCACCGGGGCGAAAGAGGCCACCGGGTCATAGGGCAGCTTGGAATAGACGGCAGGGGCCACGGCCAAGGTGCCCACATGCCCCATCAACAGCGTGTAGCCATCGGGCAGGGCCTTGGCAACCCGATCTGCGCCAATGGTGCCGCCCGCACCGGCGATGTTTTCAACCACCACCGCCACACCCCAGGCTTGGCTGATTTTTTGGCCCAAGGTTCTGGCCAACACATCCGGGCTGCCCCCCGGCGTGAAAGGAACCACAATGCGAATGGGTTTGGTGGGATAGTCCAGCTGGGCCCAGGCAGGCGCAAGCACGGTCCAAAACATGCACGCCACGGCAAAAAGCCATTTGCACATGTTGATCAGGGCTTGCCTTGAAAGACGCTCAATCAAACGCCCAAGCACCCGCGCAGGTCGGGCCAATTTCGCCGCGCCAAATGGCACGCCCAGGCGCGTCAGAGCCCGCGCCACTGGCGACCATCAGGGGCAACAAATGTTCTTCTCTGGGGTGGGACGCCACGCCGCCTGGGGCCAAATGCCAGCGGCTCAATTGATCGGTGCGCGACTGCCAGTCGCCATCCAAGGCCTGGTCCAGCCAATCGTGAAACGCGTAAGAGGCCGGGCCTTGCGCCGCGAAATCGCGCAAATTGTGATAGCTCATGCCCGAGCCCAAAATCAACACGCCTTCATCTCGCAAACCGCTGAGCGCGCGCCCCAATTGGCTGTGCAGCACTGGGTCTAAATTTTTTTGCAAAGACATGGCCACCACAGGAATCTCGGCCTGCGGGTACATCACCATCAGAGGGATAAAAACGCCATGGTCCCATCCGTATTCAGGATCGATAGATGAAGATAAGCCGGCTTGCTTGAGCAAATCCGCCGCCTTTTGGGCCATTGCAGGGTGGCCATGGGCAGGGTATTGCAAGGCATAGGTTTCCGGCGGAAATCCGTAGTAGTCGTATATCAATGCCGGATTTAAGCCGCCGGTGAACGAAGGCACCGTTGTCTCCCAATGCGCCGTGACGATCAAAATGGCGCGGGGCTTGGCTGGCAGGTGCTGGTCGATGGCACGCAAAAAATCTTCCGTTTGCTGGAACATTTGCTTGCGCTCACCGGTCATGAAAAAAGAAGGGCCGCCCCCATGGGGAATGTACAAAGCGGGCATGCGGGTCATGTCAAATCCTTTTCAACTTCAGCGGTTGCCCAAGGCCAACTTGGGTACCACGCGGGCATAAATCGCCCGCTCTGCATCGACCACCGATTGGTATTCACTGGCGTTGAGAAATGCAGGGGCCACCAAGGCCACAGCCACAAAGTTTTTGAACTCCTCGGATTCAATGGCTTTTTGCAAAGCATCGTTGAGCCGATGGACCACCTCAGGGGGCAGGCCTTTGGGGGCAAAAAATCCAAAATCAGCGCGTAAAGCCAAATCGATGCCTTGCTCCTTCAACGTGGGCACGCTGCCCAACGCTGTGGCACGGGTGGCTCCGAATTGGGCAATGGCCCGCAACTTGCCTGCGTCCACCTGGGCCTGTATGACCCCCGGCGCGCCAATCACCACATCCACAAAACCGCCCATCACCGCGGTCAAGGCCGGGGCCAAACCACGGTGGGGGACATGGGTGAATTGAAACCCGGCCGCATCGGCCAAGGCTTCGCCCGCCAAATGAACGGCCGTGCCGTTGCCCGGGCTGCCAAAGGTCAACTTGCCGGGATTGGCCTTGGCATAAGCCACCATTTCACGCGCATTGCGAAAGGGTGCATCCACACGCGAAGCCAAGTAATGGGGGGTGATGCTCGCGCGCGCCAAGGGCATCAAGTCTTCATACACATAAGGCGGCTTGCCCACCAAGGGGGCCACCGTGACCACCGCAGGCGCTGCATATAAAAGGGTATGGCCATCCGGGTTGGCGCGGGCCACGTAGGACGCGCCAATCGTGCCACCAGCGCCATCGCGGTTTTCAACCAACACCGTTTGGCCCAGGTGCTTGGAAGCCAACTCGGCAATTTTTCGGGCCTCGCGGTCGGTGGCACCGGGCGCGTAGGGCACCACGATGGTGATGGGCTTGGTGGGAAATGGTTGCGCACCAGCGCACAAGCCCGTCATGCCAATCACCCAAACCAAGCCTTGCAGGCACCAACCCCACTTAGAACCGAAATTGAACATCATGCAACTTTCATCAAGGCCATGGGCGCACAAAACCCCATCAGCCATGCGCTCATTCTCGCCCCAAACGCAGCACCAACCCGGTGGTGAGTGGCCAGCACGGTGTTGGACGTAGGATGCTGGCCCTGAGTACTTGAAAACCGGAACCACACCTTGATCGAAAAAAATTTATTGCAACTGATTGAACGCCACACCGGCTCCGGACATCAATTGCCTCCCGAGGTGCAAACCCATGCGCGTTGGCTGGTGATGGACACCTTGGGTTGCGCCATGGCGGGCGCTCGCTCGCCCACGGTGCGGGCCTGGTTGGACGGACAAGGTTTGTGCACCCACCCTTTTGCCACTTCGCCGCTGGGCCACCCCGTCCCCAGTACCGGTGCAGCCATGGCATTGACCATGGCTGCGTGTTGGGACGAGGCCTGCGAAGGCCATGCCCGCGCCCACGGGCGGCCAGGGGTGGCTGCATTGGGTGCCATTTGGCCTTGGATAGACCGCCTCAACTGGGCGCAGTTGTTGCGCGCTTTGGTCCTGGGTTACGAAGTCGGGGCTCGGATGGGGGCTTTGCTGCGCATTGCGCCTGGCATGCATGTTGACGCCAATTGGCCTGCCTTGGGGGCAGCGGCAGCGGCGGCCAGCGCCATGGGATTGGATGCACGCCAAACCCTGACCGCGATCAACACGGCGGCTTGCCAACTGCCCATGTCTTTGTATCGGCCCATCCAAACCGGCGACACCGCCCGCAACACCTACCTGGGCCATGCAGCCATGCTGGGGCAAATGGCGGCCCAAGCGGCGGCCTGCGGCATCACGGCGCCAGACAACGCGATCGAGGGCTTTTTGCAAGTCGCCTATGGCAAACCTGTGCCCACCGAATGGGTGCGGCCTGACCAGTTCGAAATTTTGACTGCGTACTTCAAACCCCATGCCGCTGTGCGACACGTGCATTACGGTGCGCAGGCGGCATTGGCCCTGAGGGGGCAGGTGGATGTGAATTTGATCGACGGCATTGAACTGTGGGTTTATGAAGAGGCCACCATCTACTGCGGCATTCGCCAGGCCCAAACACCTTTGCAGGCGCAGTTTTCACTGTCTTTTGGGGTGGCTGCCGCATTGCGCTGGGGCCACCTGGACCCACAGGTCTACGCCAGTCCGTTTTTTGAGGACGACTCTGTGCGGGCCTTGGAGCGCAAAGTGGTGATCCACATAGAGCCAGGGTGGGGCCAGCAGCAAATGCGTGCGGCCCGGCTTCGGCTGAACTTGCGCGATGGTCGCCAACTGGAAAACACCACCACGACCGTGACGGGCGACGCCAACTCACCGTGGAGCGAGTCTGCATTGACCCAAAAATTCTTAACCTACTGCCAGCCCAGTTTAAGCGCAGCGCGTTCTCAGGCGCTGGCAGCGCACATCTTGCACGCCCCATGGGATGCATCCATCTTCCCAGCCCAGCCTGACTGACACTGATCTGACGTGCCCGCCCGCTAGAATCTGCCCCCATGATTCATGCAAGTTTGTTTGATGCAAACCTCACTTTGGCCCCCTGCGCCAAAGGGTTTGCGCACGTGATCATCACCCAAACCACCAAGGGCTAACCGCTCCGGTTCGTCGCGCCCTCCCCGGCCAGACGAGCCGGGGTCAACATCAGATGGATTGAAAGGGCACAGCAATGAAAAATATCGGTAACCGCGTCGGGCTTGTTGGCTGGCGGGGCATGGTCGGCTCGGTTTTGATGGACCGCATGCAAACTGAAGGGGACTTCGACCTGATCGAACCCGTCTTCTTCTCCACGTCCAATGCAGGCGCAGCGGCACCTGCCATGGCCAAAAACGAAACCAAACTGCTCGATGGACACCACATCGATGCGCTGAAAACCTGCGACATCATCATCACTTGCCAAGGCGGCGACTACACCAGCGAGGTGTTCCCCAAGCTTAGGGCAGCCGGGTGGAAGGGCCACTGGATTGATGCAGCCTCCACCTTGCGCATGAAAGACGACGCCGTCATTATTCTTGACCCGGTCAACCTGCCTGTCATCGAGTCTGCGCTGGCCAAAGGGGGCTTGAACTGGGTGGGCGGCAACTGCACGGTCAGTTGCATGCTCATGGGCGTGGGCGCTTTGTACAAGGCCGGTTTGGTGGAATGGATGAGCACCCAAACCTACCAAGCCGCCTCGGGCGGCGGCGCAGCCCACATGCGCGAATTGCTGACCCAATTTGGCACCTTGAACGCCGAGGTCAAGGCGCTGCTGGACGACCCCCAAAGTGCCATTTTGGAAATCGACCGCAAAGTGATTGCCAAGCAACGCGCTTTGTCCGCTGCCGAAACCGAAAATTTTGGCGCCCCCCTGGGAGGCTCACTCATTCCATGGATCGACAAAGACTTGGGTGCTGGCAAAAAAGAAGGCGATGAGTTTTGGGGCACCAGCCGCGAAGAATGGAAGGGCATGGCCGAGACCAACAAAATTTTGGGCCAAGGTGCGGGCTTTGGCTCGCCTGCCGTGCCGGTCGATGGATTTTGTGTGCGCGTTGGCGCCATGCGCTGCCACAGCCAGGCGCTGACCTTCAAACTCAAAAAGAACGTTCCCGTGGCCGACATCGAGGCCATGATCGCCGCCGACAACCCCTGGGTCAAAGTCGTGCCCAACCACCGCGACGACACCTTGCAGCATCTCACCCCAGTGGCCGTCACCGGCACCATGACCATCCCAGTGGGCCGCATTCGCAAGCTCGCTTTTGGGCCCGACTACGTGGGTGCTTTCACGATCGGCGATCAACTCCTGTGGGGGGCGGCCGAGCCCCTGCGGCGCATGTTGCGAATTTTGATTCAGAGTTAAGGAAGAAGGTAACATCTGCGGATGTTCAATTTGCTCTGGGTTCTGCCATGAAGAACAATCGTTTTGCCGCGGGCTTGGTGTTATCGAGCTTTTTGATGGGCTCTGCCAGCGCCATCAGCCTGGGCAACATCAGCCTGCTTTCCAAGCCGGGCGAACGCTTGCTGGCTGAACTCGAAGTCAAAGACATCAGCCCCGTTGAAAGCAACGATTTGCAAGCCACCTTGGCCGCCCCGGAGCTGTATAACGTGGCACGGGTGGCCATTTCACCCGAATTGGCTTTGATCAAAACCCAGTTCAAACGCAAGCCAGATGGCTCCGCAGTCATTGAGTTCAGCAGCGAGCAACCGCTCACATCACCATCTCTGGACATGCTCATCGAGTTCCGCTGGGCCACGGGTCGGCGGGTCTTCATGGGCAATGTGCCCACC
>CANJUS010000067.1:0-6565 GCA_947477505.1 Comamonadaceae bacterium
GCCAAGGTCACCTCATAACGCCAAGCCAGCTCGGGTTGCACGGGTGGCTCCAGGGTTGCAAACTGGCTTTGCAGCAAGCTCGATGGCATGTAATGCCCTTTGCGTTCAGACAGCCGCTGGCGGATCAACTCGGCAGGGCCATCCAAATGCACAAAAAAAGCGTCAGGACAGCCGCGTCTTAAAACATCCCGGTACGACTTTTTCAACGCTGAACAAGCCAGCACGACGCCTGTTCCTTGACTCGATTGGTGCGCCAACTCCTTTGCCAGTCGGTCTAACCACAGCACACGGTCGGTATCGGTCAGCGCAATGCCCTGCGCCATGCGCTGTACGTTTTCGGGGGGATGAAATGCATCGCCTTCAATGAACGTCCAGCCCAAAGCATTGGCCAAGGAAGATGCCACCGTGCTTTTGCCGCAACCACTCACACCCATGACCACCAACACCATGGCTGTATCAAGCAATGCGTTGCTCACTTGCGCCGTCGAACACATGCGCACGCTGTGGATCCATGCGCAGATGGACCACATCCCCTCGTTTGGCCTGAGTGCGACCATGGATCACCTGGACCAAGCTGTGCTCACCACACTGGAGCATGAGTTCGGTCTCTGAGCCCGTGGGCTCGACCAAGGTCACTTGCGCGGCGATGCCTTGCCCATCGCTGGACAGCTTCAAATCGGTGGGGCGAAAACCATAATGAACCGATTGACCATCCTTCAAACCTGCCAGTTCTGGCACCGGCCAACGCTGCCCGTCGGCCACTACACCCCATTGCCCTTGCTCGTTCACCACCACACCAGGGAGCACATTCATCGCAGGAGAACCAATGAACTGAGCAACAAACAAGTTGCGTGGATGATCGAACAATTCCAAAGGTGTGCCAATTTGTTCGATGATGCCGTCATGCATGACCACAATGCGGTCGGCCATGGTCATCGCCTCTATCTGGTCATGAGTGACATACACCGTAGTGGTTTTCAAACGCTGGTGCAAGGCCTTGATCTCAGCGCGCATGGCCACCCTTAACTTGGCATCCAAGTTCGATAGGGGCTCATCAAATAGGAACACCTTGGGATCGCGCACAATCGCACGCCCCATGGCCACACGCTGGCGCTGACCGCCCGAGAGTTCACGGGGGTGACGCTCCAGCAGGCTGTCAAGACTGAGAATTTTTGCCGCATTGAGCACCCGCTCACGGATCAAAGCCGCATCAGCTTTGCGCAACTTTAGGCTGAATGCCATGTTGTCGTAGACCGTCATGTGGGGATACAGGGCATAGCTTTGGAACACCATCGCGATGTCCCGGTCTTTCGATTCAAGCTCATTGACCACACGGTCATCGATGCAAATCTCACCGGTCGTGATCTCTTCTAAACCCGCCAACATGCGCAGCAAGGTTGATTTGCCGCAACCTGAAGGTCCAACCAAAACCACGAATTCCCCATCTTGGATATCAAAACTGATGCCGTGAATGACATCAACCGGGCCAAATGATTTTTTGATGTCGCGAAATGAAATTTGGGCCATGTTCGTACTTTCAGGATTTGACTGCGCCAGCGGTCAGGCCAGAGACCATATAGCGTTTAAACGTGTAGTAAATGGCAGCCGGTGGTAATGCATAAACCAGACCGGTGGCCATGAGCAGCTCCCACGGGGAATCGTCTGCTGATAAAAAGTTTCCCAGGGCCACCGCCAATGTCACGGTGTCATCGCGCGATAGCAGCAAAAACGCATACAAATACTCATTCCAAGCCAACAGCAACGAATAAGTGCCCACCGCCACCAAGGACGGGACCATCAACGGCAGGTACACCAAACGAAACAACTGCATCGGGGAAGCGCCATCCATGCGTGCGGCCTCGTCGAGTTCATAGGGTAATTTGTCTGAGGCTTGCTTGAGCACCCAAATGCAATAGGGTGAAGCAATGGTGACCATGGCCAAAATCAATGCCCATTGGCTGTTGAGCAATCCATACAAGCCCATGGTCTTGTACATCGGCACAGCCAAAAAAGCCGCAGGGATAAAGTAAGTGAACAAGGCCATGTTGAGAACGGTTCGGCCACCGGGCACGCGCAATCGGCTGATGGCAAAGGCAGCCAAAGTGGAGATCACCAAAGTCAAAACCGCCACCGCCGTGGCGATCAGCACAGAGTTGCCCAACTGAATCCAGAAATAATCCAAATAGAAATGCTTTTGATAAAACACAAAGTTAAAGTTTTGCAGGGTGGGCTCTTTGGGCCACAAACGGCCAGAGGTGGCCGAGTCGCGTGGCGAGATGGAAAACAACACCAAGTGGTAAACCGGAATCATGGTCCACAAAAAAAGTGGGATGCCTATGAGCAACAACTTAGCCTCGGTCATGGTGCTGCGCCAAGTCCAGGATTTCATTGATCGGCCCTCATTTGGACAATCGCTTCATCATGAAAAATACCAAGGGCAAGACCAGGGGCAAGGCCACCACGATGGATGCCATGGCCAGATCAACCTGATCGAGCCTCAGATAGCGTATCCCTAAGGTGGCTAAAACATGCGTCAAATCCGCTGGCCCACCGCCGGTAAGCAAATAAACGGAATTGAAGTCACCCAAGGTCCAGATCATCGACAAAATGGTGGAAGTCAAATACAGCGTCCGCATGGATGGCCAGGTGATGTACCAAAACTTTTGCCAATGGGTCGCACCATCGACCGAGGCTGCTTCGTATTGCTCTGCGGGAATGGCCATGCGCCCAGCAAGCAAGATCAAAGTCCAAAATGGCAATGATTTCCACACATGCATGACCATGGAAAAGGTCAATGCCAACGTGGTGTCATTGAGCCAATTGGGCCCATCCAATCCTGTGAGCTGAAAAATTTGGGTGTTGATCACACCCCACTCGGGATTCAACATGAACCGCACAGACAAAATGGTGGGGATTGACGGCAAAGCCCAGGGCAAGATAAACAGAACCGATAAAAACTTAATCCACCATCTTTTGTGCAAAAAGAAACCCGATAGCACCATGGCCATGACCATCTTGATATTGATGGCGACCACCAGAAAAACAATCGTATTGACTGCTGTTCTAAAAAAAATCGGATCGTCAAACAGCTTGACGTAGCTTTCCGGATGACGCGCCAACCACAAGCCGTAACACACCGGATAGAGAACAAAGAGAAAAAATATCAGTAAATAGGGAACCAACATCCACCGACCAGCACGCTCCCACTGGCTCAGCGTGGAGTTGCTGGGTGCGGGCAATGCAAGTGAATCGGCCATGGCGTCATCCAAACCTCAGCCGAGGCCCGCCTTGCAGCGGGTCTCGGCCTTGACTTGTCATGTCATCAACGAGCGACGGCCTTGATGCGATCGATCATTTCGTCAACAGCTTTGTCGACAGGGACTTTCTCATTGAGCACCCGGTTCATCGCCTTGGCCCAAACGTTTTCATTGTTGAGCTGGGTAAAGCGGAAGTTTTTGGTGAACTCAAACGGAGTGGTTCCATTCATGAACTGGGTGTACACGGCTTTGCGGTGCACATCGTCTTGCCAGAACTTGCTTTGTTGACCCACTTTGGTGACAGGGAACCAGCGACCCAAAGAGCCTTCCACGTAGGGCGTCAGGTTTTCCTCTTGCAACAAAAAGCTGACAAAGTCTTTGGCACGGGCTTTGTTCTTGGCATCCTTAAAGATGACGCCGGTTTTGATGGCCGCACGGTAAACCATTTTGGAGCCATCGGGCTTGTTGGGAAACCCGGCGGTTTTGACCAACTCTTTATAGTTCTTGGTCGCCGTAGCACGCTGCTCCGCAGTCAGTGCCGTGTTGTTCATGTCATCGAGCCACTTGGCCGCAATCGAAATGGTTGCGTTATGGGTCATGACCGTGGTTTTATTGTGAAACGCCACGTTGTTGTCCGGGTCCTTCCAACTGGTCGAAGAAGGCGGCGTGCAGCCCCGGGTGTAAATCGAGGTGTAGTCAGTCACAGCAGCTATCAAACCTTTGCGAACGTCTGGATCGTCTACCAGCAGCTTGCCGGAGTCATTCACCAATTTGACGTTGTAGGCATCCATGAACGTCAAGAACGAGAAGAACGAGTCACTCGAATCCACGCCCATGGGTTGACCCATGCCAAAACTGCGCTGGCCTGTTTTTTGACGGTGCGCAACTTGTACTTTGCCGCACCAAAAATCCCAGTAATCTTTCCAACCGGTGGGGATATCAGACTCTTTGAAACCGGCATCGGCCAACATGTCAGCCCAGTACTGGATGTGCATGGTCTGCTGCTTGATGGGAAAAGCGTAATAAGCGCGCTTGTTTTCTTTGTTGTTGAGCAAAAACGTGGTCTCGATGGTGTTGCCCGCAAAGCGCGCACGAATCGGATTGATCACGCTGCTGATGTCTTCGAGCTTGCCGTCATAGGCCCAAGATGCGGTGACCTGGAAGTCATACACATCGGCGTACGCCACATCGGGTGGAGTGCCAGAATCCAAAGCCGCCACGGTTTTGGGAATCATGTCCTGGATCGGGTACTGCGACAGCTCAACCTTGACGTTTTTGTACTTGGCCTCGAACTTTTTGATGGCGGCGTACAAGGCGTCATCTTCGGCCTTGTAAAAGCCTTTGACCCAAAACACATTGAGCTTTTCTTGTGACATGGCAGGCGTTGCCGCCAACATGCCCGCAGCCACCATGGCCACGGTCCACATTTTTTTCATTTTCATGCTTTGTCTCCTGTTAAATGGAAGTGGTGGAAATCAATGAGCCCGCAAGTGAGACGCCGGGCGTCCAATATTGGGGATTCGGCGTCTGGATGCCAAAACAGATTCAATGTCTTGCTTGGCGCCATCAATCAATCGCAAAATGGCGGCTTCAGCTCGGTCGGGATGGTGGGCGGCTACAGCGTCCAATACATCTCTGTGCATGGACAAAGACTGAGCAGGCCCATTTTTTTTGGCGGTCGAAATTTCGAAACTGGTTCGCAACAAAGCGCCCAAGGCTTTGCTCATTTGCACCAGCAAACGGTTGCCCGAAGCCAACAGCAAACCTTGGTGGAAACGCAAATCGTGCGAGACGTAGTCGCCACCGTTTTCAACGGCATTTTTCATGCCGGCGTAAGCTATTTCTATGGCTTTCAAAGCCTCAGGGGTGGCGCGCTCAGCAGCCAATCGTATGGCCGCAGGCTCCACGATGCGGCGCAACTCTTGCAAATCGCGCAAGAAGTCTGCACTCAGGCGCTTTTGCGACAACCAAGCCACCACATCTGGGTCAAACCAGTTCCATTGATCCTCTGGCAAAACCCGGGTACCCAGCTTGGGGCCGGTGACAAGCAGCCCTTTTGCCACCAGTGACTTGATAGATTCACGCACCACCGTTCTGCTCACCCCAAAGCTTTCACACAGCGCAGGTTCTGGGGGCAAACTGCTTCCCACGGGGTATTGGCCCGCCACAATGCTGCAACCGAGCAGTTCAACCATGCTGGCATGGGCGTTTTTGCTGGGTGCGCGGGTGGGCGCTATCAATCGCAGTTTGTGCATATATCGCTTATCGTATGACGATTGACACGATACATGCCCCCCTGAAAACCCTGAACGGGTTTGCGCTTATTCCCGGGGCGGCGGGCACTCAGGGATGGGAGTGATCAAGTCTTGATTCGCGAAATGCGCTTGCAAATTTGCCAGCGCCAAATTGGCCATGGCACGGCGGGTTTCCATCGTGCCGCTGGCCATGTGCGGCGTGAGCACCACATTGTCCAAAGCCCGCAACTCGGGCACCACCCGAGGCTCATCGATATAAACATCCAATCCAGCACCTGCAATGGATTTGGATTTCAGTGCCTGAATCAAGGCCGGCTGGTCCACCACGGAGCCACGGGCCACATTGATCAAGTAGCCCCTTGGTCCCAAAGCAGCCAACACCTCGGCATTGATCAAACCGCGGGTGCCGTCTCCGCCTGGGGTTATGGCCACCAAAAAGTCAACCTGTGCAGCCAACGCTTTGGGGCTGGGGTAATAGGTGAAAGGCAAATCAGGGCGCTCGTTACGGGCGGTATAAGCGATGCTCATATCAAAGCCGGCGGCTCGCTTGGCGATGGCTTGCCCGATGCGCCCAATGCCAACGAGGCCTAAGCGCGCACCGGTGAGTTTGCGTGCCAGTGGAAAAGGCCCGTCCACCCAATCACCTGCGCGCACAAATTGATGCGCCTGCGGTATGCGCCGCGCCACCGATAGCATGAGCCCTAAGGCCAGATCGGCCACATCGTCATTGAGCACCCCCGGTGTGTGGGTTACCCGGATGCCACGCTCTTGGATGGTGGGAATGTCCACACCGTCATAACCCACACCAAATATGGACACCATTTCAACCGCAGGGAACAGGCTCAGCAATTTATGATCGATTTTGGACTCACCCCCACCCACAATGGCGCGAATGCGGCCCAATGCACCCGGGTCTGTGATGTGCTCGTGATCGTGTATTTGGAAATGATCTTGCAAGTCGCTCATCAAAAACGGGGGAAGCTTGGATACGCACAATATTTCAGGGTTGCCCATGGATGACTCCGTTATGAATTTCGAGCTAACATCATACGA
>CANJUS010000068.1:0-6541 GCA_947477505.1 Comamonadaceae bacterium
GGTTTGGTGACGGTGGCGTTTTCGCAAGAACCCGCGCCCGTGGCCTTTGCGCCCGCAAGCAATGTGGGCGAGTGGCTCCAGTCCGCCGTGGTGGCGCCGTTTGCCGACTTTTGGCAGCGCCACCGCTGGCATGCGGTGCTGGTGCTGTCGTTGATTGCGGTGTACCGCATCAGCGATGTGGTGATGGGCATCATGGCCAACCCGTTTTATGTCGACATGGGTTACACCAAGGACGAGGTGGCCGCCGTGACCAAGGTGTATGGCGTGGTGATGACCTTGCTGGGTGCATTTGTGGGCGGCGCGATGGCGCTGCGCTGGGGTGTGATGCGCGTGCTCATGCTTGGCGCTTTGTTGTCGGCGCTGAGCAACCTGCTGTTTGCCTGGCTGGGCCAACACGGTCACGATGTGACGGCGCTGATTTGGGTGGTCTCGGCCGACAACCTGAGCAGCGGCATTGCATCGGCGGCCTTCATTGCCTATTTATCGTCGCTGACCAATGTGCAGTACTCGGCCACGCAGTACGCTTTGTTCAGTTCGCTCATGCTGCTGCTGCCCAAGTTTGTGGCCGGTTTTTCGGGCCAGTTTGTCGACACTTGGGGCTACGAGGCGTTTTTCATCAGCACCGCCTTGCTGGGCTTGCCGGTGTTGGTGTTGGTGTGGTTGGCCAACCGCGCCCAAGGTTTGGGCGACGACCCAGCGCCCAACGCATCCAACAACAACACCTTGCCCTTTTGAGGCACTGCGATGAATTTGCACACCCGCTTCACCCACGCCTTTGGACTGAGCACCCCCATCGCCTTGGCCCCCATGGCCTTGGCCAGTGGTGGCGCCTTGAGCGCGGCCTGCGCCCAAGCCGGTGCACTGGGCTTGCTGGGCGGTGGTTATGGCGAACGCGATTGGACACTGCGCGAACACCGCTTGGCGCTTCAGGCTTTGAGCGGCCAGCCAGAGGCCTTGGCGCGCTTGGGCTGCGGTTTCATCACCTGGCGGTTGGGCCAAGACGCCAGCGCCTTCGATGCCCTGCTGGATCAAGCCCACCGACCCGCGGCCATGATGCTGTCGTTTGGCGACCCGCGCCCCTACCGTGCCCGGCTGCAAGCCGCCGCTGTGCCGCTGATGTGCCAAGTGCAAAGCCTGGCGCAAATACCCTGGGCGGTGGAAGCCGGTGCGGCGGTGGTGGTGGTGCAAGGCATGGAGGCCGGTGGCCACGGCATGAACGCGCTGCAAGGGCGTGGCACCTTTGCCCTGGTGCCCGAGGCCGCCGATTGGTTGGCTGCCCACGCACCGCACACCTTGTTGCTGGCCGCCGGAGGGGTGGCCGATGGGCGTGGCCTGGCCGCTGCGCTGGCCTTGGGGGCCGACGGGGTTTTGGTGGGCAGCCGCCTGTGGGCCAGCCGCGAAAGCCTGGCCAGCGAAGCGGCCAAACACCAAGCGGTGGTCACCAATGGTGACGGCACCGCCCGCAGCGCGGTGTTTGACATCTTGCGCCAAAAAAATTGGCCCGCCCCTTACGACTTTCGCGCCATCCGCAATGGCTTGCACCAGCAGTGGGAAGACCGCATCGATGCCTTGCGCGCCCACCCCGAGGCTGCCCGCGCTGACTACGAGGCGGGGGTGGCCACAGGCGACTTCTCGCGTGCCCATGCGACTGTCGGCGAAGCCACCGGCTTGATCCACGATCTGCCTGCGGCGCAGGACTTGATCGCCCGCATCACGGCGCAGGCCACGCAAATACGCTCAGCACAGTGACGCTCTGGACCCAGGGCATGAGGGTGCTTTCAAGCCACACAAGGCCCGCACCAACTTGCACATCTGCAAAGGCCTGTCAAAGACCCATCACAGAGCGCACCCGCTCCGGGCTGATGTCGTTCAAACAACGGGTGTGGCCCAGCGGGCATGCGCGCTCAAAGCAGGGCGCACATGACAGCGCCGGCGCATAAGCGGCTTCGCGGGCCAGCCACAGCACCTGGGCTTGCGGGTTGAGCGGGGGCGTGTGTTCGGGGCTGGACGAACCAAACAAAGCCACCTGCGCTACCCCGAAGGCAGCGGCCACGTGCATCAGGCCCGAGTCGTTGCTGACCACGGCGCGCGCACTGGCGATCACATCCATGGCAGTCAGCAAATCGGTTTGCCCGGCCAGGTTGCGCACCTTGTCGGCTTGCATGGCATTGACGGGTGCGGCGATGGTGTCGCACAGCGCGGCCTCTTTGGCCGAGCCAATCAATACCGTGGGCAGATGCAGCGAGCGCGCCAAGGCGCTGAAATGCGTAGCGGGCCAGCGCTTGGCCGGGCCATATTCGGCCCCCGGCACCATCACCACATACGACTGCGCCGCCAAGCCCAGGCTTTTGAGGGTGGCTTGCACCTGGGCGGGGCTGCGTTGCAAGCGCGGGCGCGGGTCCACCCGAGGGGCGCGCAAACCCATGGCAGGCGCGTCAGCCGTGCCAGGCTGAAAAGAAGTGGCCCCCAACACCGAGCTGGCCCAATCGCCCGCGCCAGCGGTGCCAGCGCTGGCGGGCGCGTCGACTTGGGCCAAGGCCAGGTAATGGCCGACCATGGGTGGGCGTTGGTCGCGGGGTGGGTTGGGCAATCGGCGGTTGAGCACGCCCCAGCGCGCCTCGCCTTGGTAGCCCACCCGCACCGGGATGCCGGCCCACCAAGGCAGCAATGCGCTTTTGAGCGAGTTGGGCGCGACATACGCACGGGCAAACTGCCCATGCAACTGGCGCGCCATGGCCCTGCGCGCCGACCACTGCAAGCCCCCATGCTGAAAGGGCAGTTCAATCACCGCTGCCACCGCGCTCATGGCGCGAAACACCGGCGCGACCCAGGGCAGGGCCGCCACCGTGACCACCTCGCCGCGCATGTGCAAGCTGCGCAAGAGCGGCTCGCTCATCACGGCATCACCAATCCACTGCGGGGCGATGAACAAAGAGCGGGTCATGCGGTGCAATGGGGAGGGAAGCGGCCACACAGATGGACCAGCCCAATGGTCGCGGGCTGCAAGCGCAGGCCAGCGGCCAAGGGTGTGAGTGCGGGCAGGGGTTGCACCAAGGGCGTCAACGCCTCAGTGGGCGCTGACGTGCTCGCCGTCTTTGAGCTGGTACTCGGTGCTGCAGTACGGGCACTTGGCGTGGCCGGTGTGGGCCACATCCAAATACACCTTGGGGTGGCTGTTCCACAGCGCCATGTCGGCCAAGGGGCTGGGGCAGAACACGCCGCCGTGGCCGTTGAGGTCTTTGGCCAGCAATTCGATGGGGGGTTTCATGGCAGTCATCACACCAGGCTCAGCCAATGGGCATATTTGGGGTTGCGTCCATTGACGATGTCAAAGAAAGCGGTTTGGATTTTTTCGGTGATCGGCCCCCGGCTGCCCGCGCCCAACTCAATGCGGTCCAACTCACGGATGGGCGTGACTTCGGCGGCGGTGCCCGTGAAGAACGCTTCGTCGGCGATGTAGACCTCGTCGCGGGTGATGCGCTTTTGCACAATCTCCAGCCCCAGGTCTTTGGCAATGTGGAACACCGTGTTGCGGGTGATGCCGTTCAAAGCGCCAGCCGACAAATCGGGGGTGTAGATCACGCCGCCTTTGATGATGAAGATGTTTTCGCCCGCGCCTTCGGACACAAAGCCCGACGCATCGAGCAGCAGCGCTTCGTCGTAACCGTCGTCGAGCGCTTCCATGTTGGCAAGAATGGAGTTGGTGTAGTTGCTCACCGCCTTGGCCTGCGTCATGGTGATGTTGACGTGGTGGCGCGTGTAGCTGCTGGTTTTGACGCGGATGCCGCGCTTCATGCCCTCTTCGCCCAAATAAGCACCCCAGGCCCAAGCGGCCACCATCAAATGGATGGTGTTGCCCTTGGGGCTGACGCCCAGTTTTTGCGAGCCAATCCAAGTCAGCGGGCGGATGTAGCAGCTCTCCAGTTTGTTGTCGCGCACCACTTGTTTTTGGGCTTCGCTGATTTGCTCGGCGCTGAAGGGGATCTTCATGCGCAAAATTTTGGCGCTGTTCATCAGCCGCTCGGTGTGCTCTTGCAGGCGAAAAATCGCCGTGCCTTTGGCCGTGTTGTAGGCGCGCACGCCTTCGAAGGCGCCGCAGCCGTAATGCAATGTGTGGGTCAGCACATGGATTTTGGCGTCGCGCCAATCCACCATCTGACCGTCCATCCAAATCTTGCCGTCGCGGTCGGCCATCGAGGGGGGCAGTGCGGTCATGAGAATCCTTTCAGGCGAGGCCAGGGTCTTGGGGAGGGGGATTTTACGGTGCGCCGTTGGCGGGCCCGCCAAGGGTGGCGGGTGGCGCATCGGGTGCGGTTTCGGGCGTGCTGGGCGGGCGCTCCAAGGTCCAGCTTTGCAAGCGGCCATCTTGCATCACGCAGGTCACCACAGACGCGCTGTTGTCGCGCCAGCGAAACACCTCGGGTTGCTCACCCTTGGGAGAGGTCAGCTCGCCCAGGCTGCGCGTGAGGGCGATCACATGCATGAGGTTGGCCCCGGTTTTGAGCTTGGCGTTGAGCATGACCGCGCTGTCGACATGTCCGATGGGCCGGTTGGCCGCACGCTCGAGCACCTTGACCAAGCGGGTGAAGTGCAGCAAGGCCCACATCACCAAGCCACCCAAAACCAGGAACAAACCCATCCATTCAAACGCGTGGTAGCCGTAGGCCAGCCCGGCCAGGGCGGCCAGGGGAATCCAGATCTGTTGCAGCTTCATGCTGCCATTGTCTCAGCTGGCGTTGTGCCTCAGCGCTGCGACCACCAAAACCACAGCACGGCCACCACCATCACCACCCCCAGCCCGGCCCAGGCAGCAGGAATGGCTTGATCGGCCAAAGCCCGTTTGCGCCCGGTGAGCATGGCACGCACCAGGTTTTCGCGGTGCAACCAGCCACTGAACAATACACCCAGCACATGCACGGCGATGGTGGCCATCAACGCATTGGCGGCCAACTCGTGGGCTTCCTCCAACCAGCCCGGCGCATCACCGTCGGCGATCATCCAGCCGCTGATGCCGGTGAGCGTGGTCAACGCGATCAGGGCCAACACCGCCCAGGCCCCCAAGGGGTTGTGGCCCACGTGGCGCGGGGCGCGCATGCGCACCATGTCCTGCACATAAGCCCACACCACGGCTGGCGAGCGCACAAAGTCGGCAAACCGGGCGTGGCGCGTGCCCACCCAACCCCAAACGAAGCGAAACGCCATCAAGCCCAAAGCGGTGTAGCCCAAGGTTTCATGCCACCAACGCCAGCGCTCGCTCTCGGCGCTCAGCCATGCGCCCAACACACTGAACACCAGCAGCCAATGGAAGACCCGCACCGGCACGTCCCAGACCAAGACCTCGCTGTCTGGTGCTTCTGGGGTCTGCGCCAAGGCGCTGGGTTTGTCGCTCATGGGGGAATCCTGACCTTGTTTTCATTGAAGTCGCCGCGTTCGGCATCGGCATGGCAGGCCACGCAATTGGCCGGGCTGCCCACCGACTTGCGCCGCCACACTGCGGTGGGCACTTCACCCGCACGGTGCTTGCGCACAAACCACGCCGACAGCGTGATGCGTTGGTCTTTGGGCGCTTCGCGGGCGTATTTGCCCGAGCCCGCTTGGGCCGTGAGCCAGGTGGTCAACGTCAGTTGGCTGGTCTCGTCCAAGGAGGCGTCCAACCCGTAATGGGTTTTCAGCCCGCGCATGATTTGCTGCCACGAGGCCGAAGGCAACAAGCCCGCCGGGTAGGTCATGTGGCAACTGCCGCACTCTTGGGTGTACAGCGCAAAAACCGGGGCGTGCACCGCATCATCGGCGTGGGTCAGGCCCACAAAAGTACCGGTCAAGGCTCCGATCAAGGCCCACCAGGGCCCATGGGTTTTCATGTTGGCGCCCTTGCGTGGTGGTGGCTGGTGGTGCGTGGCAGGTGATGGGTTCATGCGGGGGTGTTTCATCGGATGGGGGTGGGTCATGGCTTGAGGCCGATCAACCAAGCCAGCACATCGGCCTTTTCAGCGGCAGTGCATTCGCGGCCCAACACGTCGTTGCAATTGCGGCGAAACCATTTTTCGGTTTTGGCGCTGTCGGTGAACCGTTTGGGGTTGGCCGCCGGGGCCAGCGGGGTGATGGCTTTGCGGGTGCTGGCGTGCGTGCCCTCCGCAGTGGGTTGCTTGGTGTGGCAGGTGCTGCAACTCCACTCTTTGCCATGGGTGGCGTCAAAGAACTGTTGGCCGCGAACCGCTTGCGGCGCTTGTCCCGACGCTTGGGCATAGCCCGCCAGCATGTCGGCAGGGGTCAGCGCCCATGCGGGCGCAGTGGCACTGGCCAGTGTCAGCGCAAAGCATGCCAGCGCTGTGAGGCGGGCCATGGGTGATGGTGTGCATATTGGGGAAAGTTCATTCCAGGGAACATGTGTCATGCCCCGTTTGTAGGCGTCACTGAGACGGCGCACTTTGCGCCAGCGCAAACGATGCGCAATTGGTTTCAGTGGGGTGTCATTCACACCACAACAGTGACCCCTGGGGCCGCCGCCGTGTGTGAGGCCATCACAGGCTGAATCAGCCCA
>CANJUS010000069.1:0-6512 GCA_947477505.1 Comamonadaceae bacterium
CAAATTGAGCATGTGCTGCCCGGCAAACACCACGGGTGCACCTTGGAACAAACGAAACTTGTACTTGCCCGAGAGCTTGCCAAAAGCGATGACCGAACCACTGAAGGTGATGGCACCGATGGCCGCGCCCAAGAACAGCTCCAAGCGGTTGCCATTGGGAATGTCGAAAGTACCCAAGCCTTGCGCCACGATGCCAAAGGCAGCGGGCTCGACCACCGCCGCAATGGCGATGAAGACGGCCGCCAGACCAATCATGCTGTGCATGAAAGCAACCAACTCAGGCATCTTGGTCATTTCGACCCGCTGCGCCATGATGGCACCCGCACCGCCGCCAATGACAAGCCCCAGCAATACCCAACCCAGGCCATCGGCATGACCGGCCAGGTTGACGATCAACGCCGCCGTGGTCACCACCGCAATGGCCATGCCACTCATGCCAAACACATTGCCCCGAATCGAGGTGGTCGGGTGTGACAAGCCTTTCAAGGCTTGGATGAAACAAATACTGGCCACCAAATAAAGCAGCACCACCAGGTTCATGCTCATTTGTCAGCTCCTGCTTTGGGGGCTTTTTTCTTGAACATCTCCAGCATGCGCCGGGTGACCAAGAAGCCACCGAACACATTGACTGCGGCCAAGGCCACCGCCAACACGCCCATGGTTTTGCCCAAGGTGGTGGTGGTGAGTGCAGCAGCCAACATGGCGCCGACGATGATGATGGCCGAGACCGCATTGGTCACCGCCATCAGGGGCGTGTGCAAAGCGGGGGTGACGTTCCAAACCACGTGGTAGCCCACGTAAATGGCCAGCACAAAGATGATGAGGTTGGTGATGGTGTGGTCCATGCTTATTTCCTTTTGACCTCGCCGCCTTGGGTCATCAAGCACGCGGCCACGATGTCGTCTTCAAGGTCGACGTGCAAGACGCCCTCTTTGGTGATGATGAGCTTTAAAAAGTCCAGCACGTTGCGTGCATACAGGGCCGATGCGTCGGCGGCCACGCGGGCGGGCAAATTGGTGTCGCCCACCAGGGTCACGCCGTGCTTGACCACGGTTTGGTCGGTCTCGGTCAGTGGGCAATTGCCACCCACGCCGTTGGCACCTTTGCCGGCGGCCAGGTCGACGATGACCGATCCCGGCTTCATGCTTTTGACCATGTCCTCTGTGATCAGCACCGGTGCGGCGCGGCCCGGGATCAGCGCAGTGGAGATGACCACATCGGCCAAGGCCACGCGCTTGGCCACCTCCAGCTTTTGACGGTCCAGCCAGCTTTGCGGCATGGGGCGGGCATAGCCACCCACGCCTTCGGCGGCTTCTTTTTCTTCGGCGGTTTCATAGGGCACGTCGATGAATTTGGCCCCCAAAGATTCGACCTGTTCTTTCACGCTGGGGCGCACATCCGAGGCTTCAATGACCGCGCCCAAGCGTTTGGCGGTGGCAATGGCTTGCAAACCAGCCACTCCCACGCCCAATATGACGACACGCGCCGCCTTGACGGTGCCCGCTGCCGTCATCAGCATGGGAAAGAAGCGTTGGTATTGGTTGGCCGCTTCCATCACCGCCTTGTAGCCCGCAATGTTGGCTTGCGAGGACAACACGTCCATGCTTTGCGCGCGGGTGGTGCGCGGTGCGGCTTCCAGCGCAAAGGCGGTCAAACCGGCGCTGGCCATGCGTTGCAAGCCGTCGGCATCAAAGGGGTTGAGCATGCCCACCAGGGTGGAGCCCGGCTGTGCCTGCGCCAACTCGGCGGGGCTGGGCGGGCGCACTTTGAGCACCAATGGGCAAGCCCAGGCTTGGGCGGCATCGGTGATCTCGGCACCGGCCACGCTCAAAGCATCGTCGGTGGCACTGGCGGCCAAACCGGCACCCGACTGGATGCGCAGTGTGTGGCCCAATGCCTTGAGTTTTTTCACCGTCTCGGGCGTTGCGGCCACGCGGGTTTCGCCTGGCAGGGTTTCTGCAGGCACACCAATCAGCATGAAGTTCTCCTCAGGATAGGCCCATCCGTTCAAGGCCTTGGTCTAGGAATAGGGGGGTATCACAAGCTTACCTGAGTTTGCCCCATGAAAAACAGGCCCGCACAGGGCCTGTTCACACGGCACTTGGCTGGAAATTTCCAGCCAAGTGCTATGTCCGATTTAGGCTTTTTTGGCGTAAGCACTGCACCAGCCAGGGCCTGCGACTTGCTTGCCCGCAAACAAGGGGCAGCCGCCAGCGGCATCGGTGGGCTTGCCTTGGTAAAGCTGGCAATTTTTGCAAGCTTGGCCGGCCGCGTACTTGGGGAATTTTTTGACATCCACCTTGGTGGCGTCGGCTTTGTAGCCCAAGGCCGTGGCCTGTGCTTCGTTTTCGGCCAACATAGGGCCTGCGGCCATGGCTTGGGTGGCGGCCAAAGCACCGGTGCCCAGGCTGAGTTGAACAATGAATTCGCGGCGGTTGGTCATGGTTTTCTCCAGAGTTGTGAAACTTGATAACGCTTGGGCCCAGTTGCACGGTTGACACGGGGGGCTGGCAGCGCGGTTGGGCAATATTGTCGCTCAGCGCTGGAGGGCGTTCATGCCCCCGCCCTTTTGCCGGGGTAATCCACTCGGCTTAATCTGCAGGAAGCCCAACACCCCTGTGCGAGGAGTGAGCTGGGTTGACAATCGGGTCCATGGACATGAGATGGAAACCCAGCGTCACCGTCGCGGCGGTGATCGAGCGGCAAGGCCGCTACCTGTTGATCGAAGAGCACACGCCCGAGGGCTTGCGGCTGAACAACCCAGCCGGCCACCTGGACCCAGGCGAGTCGCTGGTGCAAGGCTGCGAGCGTGAGGCCTTGGAAGAAACCTGCCACCGCTTCAGCGCCGAGGCTTTGGTGGGGGTGTACCTGTCGCGTTTCCAGCGCCCAGCGCGCTCAGGGCATCTGGCCGAGGACATCACCTATTTGCGCTTTGCGTTTTGTGGCGCGCTGGGCGACGTGGTCGATGGCCGCAACTTGGATCACGGCATTGTGCGCACCGTGTGGATGAGCCCCGAAGAGATACAAGCCAGCGCACCCCGACACCGCAGCCCCTTGGTGTGGCGCTGCGTGCAAGACCACCAGGCGGGCCTGCGCCTGCCCTTGTCTGCTTTGCACACCGATGCGTCGGTGTTCCTGCCCGAATAAAGCGCCACCGATAATTCGCGCATGGTCAAAAAGCACAAGGTGGTGGTGGGTTTGAGCGGCGGGGTGGACTCGGCCGTGAGCGCTTGGCTGCTCAAACAACAAGGCCATGAGGTGCTGGGCATCTTCATGAAAAACTGGGAAGACGACGATGACGACCAATACTGCTCTTCCAACATCGACTTTGTTGATGCCGCCGCCGTGGCCGATGTGATTGGCATCGAGATCGAGCACATCAACTTCGCTGCCGAATACAAAGACCGTGTGTTTGCGCAGTTTTTGCAAGAGTACCAAGCTGGGCGCACGCCCAACCCCGATATCTTGTGCAACGCCGAGATCAAGTTCAAGGCCTTCTTGGACCACGCCATCGCCCGTGGCGCCGACAAAATTGCCACTGGGCATTACGCGCGGGTGCGCCACACCGGTGCGCAGGTGCAGTTGCTCAAAGGCCTGGACCCGGGCAAAGACCAAAGTTATTTTTTACACCGATTGCGCCAAGACCAACTCGCGCGCACCTTGTTTCCGGTGGGCGAATTGCACAAAAGCGAGGTGCGCCGCTTGGCCAGCGAGATCGGTTTGCCCAATGCCAAAAAGCGCGACTCCACCGGCATTTGCTTCATTGGCGAGCGTCCGTTTCGGGCTTTTTTGAACCGCTACATCGCCAGTGCGCCGGGGCCCATGCGCGACGAACGCGGTCGCCAGGTTGGCGAGCACATGGGCCTGAGTTTTTACACTTTGGGCCAGCGCCAAGGCCTGGGCATTGGCGGCGTGAAAGCACGTGGCGCAGCTCGTGGGGCGGGCGATCATGCACCCTGGTTTGTGGCGCGCAAAGACATGGCCCACAACACCTTGTGGGTGGTGCAAGGCCACGACCACCCTTGGTTGCTGTCGACCACATTGCGCGCCCAAGACCTCAGTTGGGTGGCGGGCCAAGCCCCAACAGCAGCATCATTGGCGGCCAAAACGCGCTACCGCCAAAGCGACGCTGCCTGCGATGTGGCGTCCATCGGCGCCGACCACCTTGATTTGCGCTTTGAGCCTGCGCAGTGGGCGGTGACACCCGGTCAATCGGCGGTGCTCTACGACGGTGAGGTTTGTTTGGGGGGCGGCGTGATCGCCCATGCCAGCGCCTTGGAGCGCGACTTGCCCGTCGTCGGGGTTTCCAAGCGCGGCCTCAGTTGATTTTGGCCACCATGGTGGCACCGGCCTCGATTTGGCGCGTTGCGCCCGCTTGGGTCTGGGCGGAATAAGTGGCACTGGGTGCGGCATTGGCCGCCGATCGTTGGGCCGCACTGCGTTCGGGGTACAAGGCTTTCATCAGCAATGCTTGGTAGCGCTGGTTGTGCTCCGGCGTGAGCGAGTGATAGGCGGCCACCCCAAACCAGGTCAGGCCATGGCGATCGATGTTGCGCCGCAGCAGCCATGCGGCCACATAACTGGCCACGCAGGGATCAAACAAATGCTGGCTTTGGATGCCGTGGCGCGCCAGCTCGGGCAGATGAATGCTGTTGATTTGCGCCATCCCCAAGTCCATCGTGCCGTTGGCATTGCGCCCCAGAGCCCAGGGCCGCAAGTCGGACTCCACCTTCAACACAGCGCGCAGCAAACGCGGGTCAATGCGGTGGTGTTGCGCTGCGGCCGCAATACAGCGCTCTGGCGACTGAAAGGACTCTGGCGGGGCGATGGACCCAGCGGCCTGGGCTGCGGCCACGCCCATGAAGGCACGGACCGCCCCGACCCCAACCAGCCATTTGAAAAACCTGCGATGACATATTTTTGAAACCATAAATATCCAATCGTGGCGATTTGATGCGCCATTATGAATTATTTGGTATCAAATTTGTGATTTAGCCTTTTGCTTTCCCTGGGCAGGTTGCAAATTCACCACAAAGCAGGATTCCGACGAGATCCGGTCCCTTAAAAAGGAATGTCGTCGTCCATGTCATCAAAGCCGGACTTGGCTGGCGCACCGCGCTGGGGCGCAGCAGACGCGCTGGGCGCGGCCGAGCGCTGGGGCGCGCCACCACCGTCGCCGGCTGGGGCACCCATGCCCTCACGCCCGCCCAACAGTTGCAGCTCGGTGGCGATGATGTCGACGGTGTTTTTTTCCACACCCGTTGCTTTGTCGGTGTAGGAGCCGTATTTCAAGCGGCCTTCCACATAAATGGGGCGGCCTTTTTTGACGTATTCACCGGCGATTTCGGCCAAGCGGTCGTAAAAGGTGACACGGTGCCATTGCGTGTCTTCGATCATCTCGCCGCTGGTGCGGTCTTTGCGCCGTGAGCTGGTGGCCACGCTGACATTGGCCACCGCCTGGCCCGAGGGCAGGTAGCGGATTTCGGGGTCGCGGCCACAATTGCCCACGAGGATGACTTTGTTGACTGATGCCATGGTCTTGCTCCAAATAGAAGACAGATTATGCGGCCTGGGCCGGGTCGGGTGTGGCTGCTGGGGCGGCATGGGAGGGTGGGGCCACCATGGCCCAGGCCACTGCCAACCAAACGCCCATGAACAGCGCGCAGCATAAGAACAAACCCGGGGTGCCGCCGCCCTTGGTCAGCCAGCCGCCAAACGCGCCCCCGGCAAAGATGCCCAGCGACTGCAAGGTGTTGTACACACCCAAGGCCGATCCGCGACCACCGCTGGGGGCAAAGCGCGAGGCCAAGCTGGGCTGGCTGGCTTCCAGCACATTGAAGCCGCAAAAAAAGAAAAACAGCAGCACCGCCAGCACCCACAACTGGGCCGTGCCCAGCGACACCCACAGCAGCGCCAACTGCACCAGCATGACGCCGGCAATGCAGGCCAAAAACAAGGGACGCAGTTGGCCGCGCCGCTCCATGGGGAACAGCGTCATGCCCATGAACACAAACGACAGCAGCACCGTGGGCAGGTACACCCAGCCGTGGTCGGCCTGAGCCACACCGGCTTGCACCAGCAAGGCCGGCATCGACACCCAAGTGGCAAATTGCACCGCATACAGCACAAAAACGCCCACATACAAGCGCAGCAAGTCAGCACTGAACAACTGAGACCACCGCACCCGGGGCACCCCACCAGCAGGCATGGGTGGCTCGGGCGGGGTCCACCACACCACCATGGCCATGCCCGAGACGGCCATCAGCGCGGTCAGGTTGAACAAGCCGGGCAAGCCCGCCCATTGCGACAGCCACGGGCCCACCACCAAGGACAGGGCAAACATCAGCCCAATGCTGCCGCCCAACAACGCCAAGGCTTTGGTGCGCACCACATCGCGGGTTTGGTCGGCCAGCAAAGCGCTGACCGCAGCAGAAATGGCACCACAGCCTTGCATGGCACGCCCCCAGGCCAGGGTGTGCAAGTCGTCTGCGCCAGCTGCGATCAGGCTGCCC
>CANJUS010000070.1:0-6507 GCA_947477505.1 Comamonadaceae bacterium
CATCGCTCAAGGCCGGTTGGGCAGGCATGGGCACGGGGCCCCATCGGCCTGCGCCACCGGCTTTGATGTGCTGGGCCAAGGTGGCGGCCGCGTCTTTTTGACCCGCGTATTTTTTGGCCACCTCGGCGTAAGCCGGGCCGACCAATTTTTTGTCCACGGCGTGGCACGACATGCAGGCATTTTTGCGCGCCAACTCCACATTGGCCCAAGCGGGTGTGGCCATCAAACCACCGATCAGCGCCAGCAAACTCCATCCACGCATCATGCATCCTTTTGTGTTTATATCAACAATCACTAATATATCCAAATTGGACCGCGAAATGCAGCCCCAGAAACCCCGTATTTACCCTTGGTTTGGGGCGAGAAAAGGGCTTTTTTCGGTCCGACCCAAGCCTGACGCTGTCCCCATGGGTTTGAAACCAGCCCCTTTTGGTGGGGCCAACCGCTGGCGCGCCAGGGCCAATCGGCCATCGAGGTAGGCGCCGTAAAAGTCTGGCAGTGATGCCCCCTCCAAACGGTCGGCCACTTCCCGCCCATCAGGGCCCAAAAACAACACAGTGGGGGCCACCGAGATGCGGCGGTTTTTGACCCATTCAGCATGGCTGCGGGTTTGGCCATCCCAGTCGATCAAGGTTTCGCGGTGTTGCATGTCGATTTGCACCACCACTTGGCCACTGCGCCACAGCGGGCCCAAATGGCTTTGGCGCACCTGGCGGCAATAAGGGCATCCGTCCAAACTGACCATCACCACCAGCGCTTGGCCCTGAGCGAGTGCTTGCGCCAAGCTGCGGGGCAAATCGGTGGCGGTGGGCAAGACCACTTGGGCCGGGGTTTGCGCTGGCACTGGGGCAAGCAAGGCACCGACCAACCATAACAAAGCGGCCCAGGCCAACCCGCGCGCAGACAGGCGCGGGGCTGCACGGCGCAGCGTGCTTGCACACCACGCCCAAACCCGCCATGGTGGGGCCAGCGCGGGACGGGGCCAAGCCAGTGCCATGCCCTCAAGCCAGGCTGTCGGCCCAGATGTTGCGCGCCCAGGCCAGGGCGTACTGCCCTTCCAAGGCATTGGCCGCGGCCGAAACACCGCCCGAACCGGGCACGGTAAGCATGGTTTTTTTGTCAGCGTCGTAACGGTGCACGCTGGCCACATGGATGACATCTTGGTCGCTCACAAAGCTGTAGCAGGTGTTGTTGTAAATGGGCATGGGGTTGACTTCTTTCCCCGTGAGCAAAGCCACCACCGCCGCAGCGCAGGTTTTGCCATGCTGGTTGGCCATGTGGCCCGACTTGGGCATGGCAGGCGCAATTTGGATCGAGTCGCCCAGCACATGGATGTTTTTGACCGCCACCGACTCAAAGGTCAAAAAGTTCACTTCGCACCAACGTTGGTTGGCGGTGGCCAAGCCCGTTTTGACGGCAATGTCACCGGCCCGCATCGGTGGCAGGTAATTGAGCACATCGGCTTTGACATCGTCGTTGAAATCGAACTTGAAGGTGTTGGTCGCGGCATCGACATCGACCACCTTGTGGCGCGGGCGGTACTCAATCATGCCCTTGTAGCGATCGGCCCAAGCCTTTTTGAACAAGGGGCCTTTGGAGGTCACGTCTTCGTTTTCGTCCAGGATCAGCACCTTGCTTTTGGGCTTGGCTTGGCTGAAGTAATGCGCCACTTGGCAAGCCCGCTCGTAAGGGCCGGGGGGGCAGCGGTACGGGGCCAAGGGCACATTGATGGCAAACACGCCACCATCGGGCATGGCCTGGAGTTGCTGGCGCAAAGCCAGCGTTTGAGGGCCGGCTTTCCAGGCATGCAACACTTTGTCGGCCGCGCCCGCTTTGGCCATGCCCGGGGCGCTGCCTGGCATGAAGTCCACGCCAGGCGACAAGATCAAGCGGTCATAGGGCAGCGTGGCGCCTGAGGCCAGGGTCACGGTGCGTTTATCAGGATCGATTTGGGTGACGCGGTCTTGCACCCACTTGACGCCGTGGCGACGCACCAAGTTGTCGTACGGCGTGGTGATGTCGGCCATGGTTTTGCTGCCACCCACGACCAAGTTGGAAATGGGGCACGAGACAAATGCCGCATTGGGCTCGACCAAGGTCACGTCGATGCCGTGGTCCGACCACATGCGCACATATTTGGCGGCGGTGGCGCCACCGTAGCCCCCACCGACCACGACCACTTTGGGGCCAGACCCGCCCGGTGTGGCACACCCTGTGACCAGGCCCAAAGCACCCAACACCGATCCGGCAGATGCGGTTTGTATCCATTGACGACGTTTCATAGCGGCTCCCAATCAGTTTTTCTGGGCAGCGAAATACGCTGCTATGGCCTGGATTTGTTCATCCGAATAGCCTTTGGAAATTTGGTGCATCAAGGTGGCAGGCAAGGCGCCCGACTTGAACGCCTGCATTTTGGCCACCGTGGCAGCGGCAGGGGTGCCGGCCAAGGCCGCCATGCCCGGTTGGGCTTGGCCGTTGGTGCCGTGGCAGTTGGCACAACCTGCGGCCCAACTGCGCACATGCTCGGGGGCGGTTTGCGCTGCGGCGCCAGCGCCGGCCAGCATGAGGCCAGCAGCCATCGTGGCCATCAAGGTTTGTTTCATCATTGCTCCTTCAAAAATATGAGTGTGGCCCGGCTGGGCGTTTCATGGGCGTTTGGTGCATGGCCAAATGGTAGCGACGACCCTCACTGGGGGGCAAGGTAGAAACCCTTTGCCTAACCACCGGCATCATTCGTCATGGGCATCAATGGCCAACTGGGTGCACATGGCGCGGCACATGCCCACCACACTTTCATTGACGATGCGGTAATAAATTTGCACCCCATCGCGGCGGCGACCCAAAATGCCCGCCCGGTGCAAGGTGTGCAAATGCTGCGACATATTGGGCTGGGTGGTGTCAATCGATTGCAGCAACTCACCCACGTTCTTTTCGCCTTGGCACAAGGTGCTGATGATTTTCAAACGCAAGGGCGCTGCCATCACACGAAAGGTCTTGGCAGCGTCGTGAAACACCTGGTCGGACGGTGCCCAATCAACCACACCCGCACCCCCGGTCACAGCCGGATCGGTTTGGGCAGGGGGGCTTGTTTGAGTGGGCATGTGCGGTTGGGTTACAGGGGCGTTGCGCGAGGCTTGAAGCGATTTTGCCTCAAGCCCGGGCCATGCGGCAGGTCACAGCGGCTGGTTGGTTTGGTCGGTGCGCGCAGCCCCACCCAAACCCTGCCACAGGGCATGCACCTGTTGCTGCAAGTCGCGCGCCCATGCGCGGCGGTCACGCCCGTCATCGGTTTGCGGCTCGCCCCAAGCCAAATGCACTTGCAAGCCACGGGCGCACACCGTGCGCCACACCGAATCCACCAGGCTTTCGTCACCGACAAAACTCACCGCCTGGCTGGTCTGCCCACTGTGCGCATCAACATAACGCAGCGCCGCAGGCAGCACTGGGGCGGGTGCGCTGAGCGCAGCTTGGATCAAATTGGCGTGAAAGGGCAACAGGCCCAGACCGTCGCTGGTCGTGCCCTCGGGGAAGATGGCCAACACATCGCCCGCATGCAAGACCTCAACCATGTGGTGCACCACCCGCATGGCGTCGCGCCGCGATGAGCGCTCAATGAACAAAGTGCCGGCGGCAGCGGCCATGGTGCCGATCAAAGGCCAGTGGTGCACCTCGGACTTGGACACAAAGCGCGCGTGGCCACAGGCGTGCAACACCAAAATATCCAACCACGTGACGTGGTTGCAAACGATCAGCAAGGGGCCCCGCGCCGGTGCTTGGCCATGTTGGCGCAAGTCCACCCCCAGGGCTTGGAGCATGTCGCGCGACCACTGAACCACGGCTTGGCCGCGTTGCTCAGCAGAGGCGCTTTGCAGGTCCCGGCGGATGCGCCAGTGCCCACGCAAAATAAGCGCGATGACCTTGGCCGCGCGCCAAACGCCAGTCAGCCAACGCATGGGCCTGTGCCAGTGGCAATGCGCCGCCTCATGGGGCGCGGTAAACCTGACGCCCGGCCACCCAGGTGGCGCGCACCAATGCCGGCAAGGCCATGCCGCCAATGTCAAAGGCAAACGGTGTGTGCTTGCACTGGCTGCGCAAGACCTCGGGGGTGGCAAGCCACGTGGTGCTGGGGTCGTACACGCACACATCGGCGTTGGCACCCACTTGCAACCGCCCCATGGTGTGTGCCGGTCCCGCACCACTGCTGCTGAGCAAGGCCCCGGGCGCAGCGGTCACCACGTGCAAGGCCCTGTGCAAAGAAACCGCCGGGTCTTGGCCCCATTTGAGTGCCATGCTCAAAAGCAACTCCAGGCCAGAGGCGCCAGGCTGGGCTTGGGCAAAGGGCAAGGCCTTGGCGTCGCCCTCGACGGGTGTGTGGTCCGACACCAAGGCGTCGATGGTGCCATCGCGCAGCCCCTCGCTCAGGGCGGCCCGGTCGGCTTGTTGTCGCAGCGGCGGGTTGAGGCGGGCGCGGCTGTCAAAGTAACCGATGTCGACATCGATCAAATGCAGCGAATTGATGCTCACATCGCAGCTGATGTTCAAGCCTTCGGCCTTGGCCTGGCGCACCAGCGCCACGCCCGCCGCACTGGACAGGCGGCACACGTGGACGCGCGCACCGGTGATGCGCATGAGCGCCATGATGGTGTTGAGCGCAATCGTCTCGGCCGCCACCGGCACGCCGCTCAAGCCCAAGCGGGTGGCCAAGGGGCCGCTGGCGGCCACGCCTTTGCCCAGGTAAAGCTCTTGGGGGCGCAGCCACACGCTGTAACCAAAGGTGGCGGCGTATTGCATTGCGCGCTGCAACACTTGGGTGTTGCCCACCGCTTGTTCGGCCTGGCCAAAGCCCACGCAACCGGCTTCGGTCAACTCGTTCATTTCGGTCAGCACTTCACCAGACAGGCCCCGGGTGAGCGCGCCCAGCGGGAACACCCGCGCCAGTTGCAGCCGCTCGGCGCGAAAGCGCAACATGTCGACCAAACCAGGCTCATCGAGCACCGGGTCGGTGTCGGGCGGGCACACCAAGCTGGTCACACCACCGGCCACCGCAGCGGCCAGCTCGGTGTCGAGCATGCGCTCGTGCTCGTGGCCAGGTTCGCCCAAGCGGGCGCACAAATCCACCAGGCCGGGGATCACCACTTGGGCGCTGGCGTCATACACCGCATCGGGCACAAAACCGGATGGGGCTGGGCCAATGGCGACAATGCGCCCGTCTGCGATGGCCACATCGGCTGGCGCATCCAAGCCGCTGGCCGGGTCGATCACGCGGCCGTGTTGGATCAAGGTCTTCATGCTTCGTTCCCTGCCACGATGGACATCACCGCCATGCGCACCGCGATGCCAAAGGTGACCTGCGGCAAGATCACGCTTTGCGCCCCATCGACCACGGCCGAGTCGATTTCCACCCCTCGGTTGATCGGCCCCGGGTGCATCACGATGGCGTCGGGTTTGGCACATTGCAGTTTGGCCGGGGTCAGGCCAAAGCCCTTGAAATACTCTTGGCTCGACGGCAGCAAAGCACCGCTCATGCGTTCGTTTTGCAATCGCAACATGATCACCACATCGCAGTCTTGGATGCCCGCCTCCAACTGGTGAAACACCTGCACCCCCATGTGCGAGAGGTCGCCAGGGACCAAGGTTTTGGGGCCCACCACCCGCACCTCAGCGCAGCCCAAGGTGGTCAGGGCATGGATGTCTGAGCGCGCCACCCGCGAGTGCAGCACATCGCCCACGATGGCCACGCGCAAGTTGGCAAAGTCGCCCTTGTAGTGGCGAATGGTGTACATGTCGAGCAAGCCCTGGGTGGGGTGGGCATGGCGGCCATCGCCTGCGTTGACCACGTGCACATGCGGGGCCACATGCTCGGCGATCAAGTAGGGCGCGCCCGACTCGCCGTGGCGCACCACAAAAATATCGGCTGCCATGGCGGACAAGTTGGCGATGGTGTCGAGCAGCGACTCGCCCTTGCTGGCCGAGCTGCGTGCGATGTCGAGGTTGATCACATCGGCCGACAAGCGCTTGGCCGCGATTTCAAACGTGGTGCGGGTGCGCGTGCTGTTTTCGAAAAACAAATTGAACACACTTTTGCCACGCAGCAGCGGGACTTTTTTCACCTCGCGGTCGCTGACCGAGACAAATTGGCTGGCCGTGTCCAAGATGTGGGTCAAGATGTCCTTGGGCAAACCCTCGGTGGAGAGCAGGTGAATGAGTTCACCGTGGCGGTTCAATTGCGGATTTCGTTTGTACAGCACCGTCAGCCCCTGAGTGAAAAAGCCAAGCGCCCATCGGTGTTGCGCTGCAGGCTCAACTTTTGTTCGGCGGGCAGGCTCAGCCGGGCCGCAGCGCAATCGGCTTGGATGGGCAACTCGCGCCCGCCTCGGTCGACCAGCACCGCCAAGCGCACGCTGGCCGGTCGGCCATAGTCATAAAGCTCGTTGATCACCGCCCGCACCGTGCGCCCGGTGTAGAGCACATCGTCAATGATCCACAGGTGCGCGCCCTCAATTTCAA
>CANJUS010000071.1:0-6489 GCA_947477505.1 Comamonadaceae bacterium
CCATGGTGTCATGGGTCGCTTGCTGGCACGTTTGACAGTGGCAGCAGGCATGCCTGCGCCCACGGTGTGGGAAACACATGCCGATCGATGTGCAGGGGCACAGGGTTACCAGGTGATAAACCCACAAGATGATCCGCGTCGCGACTATGGCGCGATTTACGACGTGAGTGGCGATGGCAGTTTGTTAGACAGCCTGATCCAACGTCTGCGCCCAGGAGGCGAGCTGGTGTTGGCTGGCTTTTACAAGCAAGACCTGAAATTTGCCTATGCCCCTGCGTTTATGCGTGAGGCTCGCATGCGCATTGCTGCCGAATGGAAACGCCCTGACTTATTGGCCGTCAGCGAGTTGGTCAACACCAAGCGCTTGTCCCTTGACGGTTTGATCACCCACACCCAGCCATCGACCCAAGCTGGAAATGCCTACGAGACAGCCTTCGGAGATGCGAGCTGTCTCAAGATGATCCTTGATTGGAGTGCCACCGCATGAACACCAACCCCAACACGCAACCCATCAAATTTGTTGAGGTGCTGCGCCGTGAGGCCGACGTTGAACCCGATGCCGTCAGCACCAGTGAGGTGACCAAAGAAACGCAAATCATTGCCATCTACGGCAAGGGTGGCATTGGCAAGAGTTTTACCTTGGCCAACCTGTCGTACATGATGGCCCAACAAGGTAAAAAGGTGCTGTTGATTGGGTGCGACCCCAAGAGTGACACCACCAGTTTGCTCTTTGGTGGCAAGGCTTGTCCGACCATCATTGAAACATCCTCCAAGCTGAAGTTGTCGGGCCAGGCCGTGAGCATTGGCGATGTGTGCTTCAAACGCGATGGTGTTTTTGCCATGGAGTTGGGTGGGCCCGAAGTCGGGCGCGGCTGCGGTGGGCGCGGCATCATCCACGGCTTTGAAACACTGGAAAAACTGGGCTTTCATGATTGGGGTTTTGACTACGTGCTGCTCGACTTCTTGGGCGATGTGGTGTGCGGCGGATTTGGTCTGCCGATCGCACGTGACATGTGCCAAAAAGTGATCGTGGTCGCCAGCAACGACTTGCAGTCGCTGTATGTGGCCAACAACGTGTGCTCGGCCGTCGAGTATTTCCGCAAACTCGGTGGCAATGTGGGCGTGGCTGGCATGGTCATCAACAAAGACGATGGCACCGGCGAGGCCCAGGCCTTTGCCGAGAACGCAGGCATTCCCGTGCTGGCATCCATCCCTGCCAACGAAGACATCCGCCGCAAGAGTGCCAGCTACGAAATCATTGGTCGCCCTGACGGCGAGTGGGGGCCTTTGTTTGCGGAACTGGCCAAAAACGTGGCCGAGGCCCCGCCTCAGCGACCCAAGCCTCAAACGCAAGACCAGCTGTTGGGGCTGTTCAGTGCCGATGTGGTGGGTCGCAACGTGGTGCTCGAGCCAGCCACCATTTTTGACATGGTGGGCAAACACGAAGACATCAAGCCTTCGCTGGAAGTCGTCTACGACGCCGCCTGACCCCTGCAACTTCAGACACCGAACAGGAACAGGCCATGACACGCACCATCCCGATTCACCCAAGCCCGCAAGTCGTCAACGCGCAAGGTCTGCAAGGCGACGGCATGGGTTGCCACGCTGGCACACAAGCCATGGTGGCAGCGGCCAAAGAGGTCGGTAAATCAGAGGTGCTGGACCAATACGCCCGTGATTACCCGCGCCAGCCCGATGCGGGGCCACATGATCAGCCGCAAAGCATGTGTCCCGCCTTTGGGTCATTGCGGGTGGGTTTGCGCATGAAGCGCACCGCCACCATCTTGTCTGGGTCGGCATGTTGCGTCTACGGTTTAACGTTCACCTCGCATTTTTATGGTGCGCGACGCAGTGTGGGCTATGTGCCATTCAACTCGGAATCCTTGGTCACGGGCAAGCTCTTTGAGGACATTCGTGAGGCTGTGCATGTCCAGGCCGATCCATCACAAGTCGACACCGTGATCATCATCAATTTGTGTGTGCCCACCGCGAGCGGCGTTCCGTTGCAGTTGCTGCCCAAAGAAATCAATGGTGTTCGCATCATTGGCATTGATGTGCCAGGCTTTGGCGTGCCCACCCATGCAGAGGCCAAAGATGTGCTGGCTGGCGCAATGCTGAAATACGCGCGCGAAGAAATCATCAGTGGACCCGTGGCGGCACCACGTGCAGGGCGCGCGGACAAACCCACGGTGGCGTTGTTGGGTGAAATGTTCCCGGCCGATCCCGTCATCATCGGGCAGATGCTCGCGCCCATGGGTTTGGCCGCCGGTCCGGTGGTGCCAACCCGCGAATGGCGAGAGCTGTACGCTGCGCTCGATTGCAGCGTCGCTGCAGCGATACACCCTTTTTACACCGCCAGCGTGCGAGAGTTCCGCGCGGCCGGTCGCCCCGTGGTTGGCTCTGCACCCGTGGGCTTAGAAGGCACCCAAGACTGGTTGCAAAACATTGGGCAGGCCGCCGGGCTGGCCCAGTCCCAAATTGATTTGGCGCGCAACCAGGCTTTAGGTCAAATGCGCGGCTTGCTGATGCAAAAGCCGATCACCGGACGCATCACCTTGAGTGGTTACGAAGGCTCTGAGTTGCTGGTCGGGCGCTTGCTGATCGAGTGCGGGGCCGATGTGCGCTATGTGGGCTCTGCCTGCCCAGCCACCGAGTGGAATGCGCAAGACATTGCTTGGCTTCAAGCCAAAGGTGTGCAGGTGCAAATGCGTGCCTCACTTGAGCAAGACCTCAATGCCATGTACGAGTATCGGCCTGAGCTGGCCATTGGCACGACACCAGTGGTGCAGATCGCCAAGCAAAACAGCGTGCCTTCGCTGTATTTCACCAATTTGATTTCCGCCCGCCCTTTGATGGGTGTCGCTGGTGCCGGCTCTTTGGTGCAAGTGGTGCAAGCGGCCATGGGCAACCAAAGCCGATTCAATGCGATGAAGGGTTTTTTCGGCGATGTGGGCGCGGGCCATGCCGCAGGCGTTTGGGAGTCAGTTCCCAAAGACAGGCCAGAGTTCAAAGCCGAAACCCGCCGCCAACTTGAAAAGTTGATGAAGAAACGCAAAGCCGAGGAGATGGGTCAATGAGCCAGCCCAGCACGCCCAAATCTCCTTTGATCCTCGACCACGATCGCGCAGGCGGATATTGGGGCGCGGTATATGTGTTCACGGCCATCAAGGGCTTGCAAGTGGTCATTGACGGGCCAGTTGGTTGTGAAAACTTGCCCGTCACATCGGTGCTGCATTACACCGATGCATTACCGCCACACGAGTTGCCCATTGTGGTGACTGGCTTGGCCGAGGAGCAATTGGGCCGAGAAGGGACCGAAGGCGCCATGAAACGTGCCCACGCGGTGTTGGACCCTGAGTTGCCTGCAGTGGTGGTGACAGGCTCCATTGCCGAAATGATCGGCGGCGGCGTGACACCTGAGGGCACGAACATCTCACGCTTTTTACCGCGCACCATTGACGAAGACCAGTGGCAGTGCGCCAACCGTGCCATGTATTGGTTGTGGAGCGAGTACGGTTTGCGCAAAGTGCCTGCGCGCAAACCTTTCGCTGAGCGGCCGGTGGGTGAAAAGCCGCGTGTCAACATCATTGGCCCTTGTTACGGCACATTCAACAGTGCCAGTGACTTGGCCGAAATTCGCCGTTTGGTGCAGGGCATTGGTGCAGAAGTCAACATGGTGTTTCCCTTGGGCAGCCACCTGGCTGATGTGTCGCGCTTGGTTGAGGCCGATGTCAACATTTGCATGTACCGCGAATTTGGCCGGATGCTGTGTGAGGCGCTTGAGCGACCCTACCTGCAAGCCCCCATTGGCATGCACAGCACAACCTATTTTTTACGCAAACTCGGTGAATTGCTCAACCTCGATCCAGAACCGTTCATTGAGCGCGAGAAGCACACCACCCTAAAACCGCTGTGGGATTTGTGGCGTTCGGTCACACAGGACTTTTTTGCCACCGCCAGCTTTGCTGTAGTGGCTGGCGAAACCTATGCGCGGGGTTTGAAACATTTTTTAGAAGCAGAAATGGGCTTGCCATGTCGCTTCAGTGTCTCGCGCACCGCTGGAACCAAAACCGACAACGCGGCTGTGCGTGAAATGGTCAAGACCCAAACACCACTGATCATGTTTGGCAGTTACAACGAACGCATGTACTTGAGCGAAGTCTCAGGGAGCAGCCCCATGCGTGCGGCATTCATTGCGGCTTCATTTCCCGGGGCCATTATTCGCCGCCACACCGGCACGCCCTTCATGGGGTACAGCGGTGCGACTTACGTGGTGCAAGAAGTTTGCAACGCTTTGTTTGATGCACTGTTTCACATCCTGCCTTTGGGCACGGAGATGGACAAGGTTGAAGCCACTCAGGCCAGGGGTGTGGCCCCACCCAATGCCAGTTGGCAAGACCAGGCGCAGCAGCGTTTGCGCGATGTGGTGCAAAGCCAGCCTGTGTTGGTGCAAATTTCTGCTGCCAAGCGATTGCGCGACCAAGCCGAGCAACTGTCGCAAGCACAAGGTCACAACGAGGTGACCCAAGAACATGTGAATGCGGCCAGCCGTGAACTGGGTCTGGGTGTGGCGGTATGAATGCAATCGCTGATTTGGCTTTACCCCGCGGATGTCGACAGGTACGACACCGCCATCAAGATGTCGTGGCCGTTGGCTGCGGATGCCCATCTGCGCGGGCTGTGCGCAACCCGGGTCGAAAGGCCTTGTTAACAGGAGCAAAAAATGTCATCAAAGACATCTATTTCCGGACTCACCGATGAGGAAGCCCAGGAGTTCCACCACTACTGGATGCAGGGCACCGTGGGCTTTACAGCAGTCGCTGTGCTGGCCCACGTCTTGGTCTGGGCGTGGCGTCCCTGGTTCTGATTCAGAGCTGATTTTTTCAACCATTGATTGACGGAGTCACTGTCATGCAAAACACATCCCAACTCAACGAGAGCCATTCGCGCGCGAACGGTTCTCACGCTTATTGGGCCATCTATCTCATCGGATTCGGATGTTTGTTCGTTGCCGCACTGCTGGCCAAGCTGGTGGGTGTTCAATGGCGAGATCTGCTCCCCGGTGCAGAGGAAGCCAAGAGCATGAGCCAAGGTGTCAAAGCTGCGGTGTACACCTTCATGTCCCACATCATCTAGGAGATTCATCATGTGGAGAATTTGGCGACTGTATGACCCTTTGCGTGCCATGGTGCTGCAGGGTATTTTCTTGTTTGGTCTGGCAGCGATGATTCACCTCATCTTGCTGAGCACCAACAAATTTAATTGGCTCGACGGTGCGAAAAAACCGGTTGCAGCAGCGGCGCAAAACTCGCCGCTACCTGCGGCGGTGGCATCGATCACTGTGCCCAATTCCTGATCAAGGTCGTGCCATCCAGATGCTGTCTTTGATCCCCATTCAAAGCGGCATCTGTTTATTCATTAAAGCAAGAGGACCAAGCCATGGCCATGCTGAGTTTTGAGAAAAAGTACCGCGTACGCGGAGGCACCTTGCTGGGCGGCGATTTGTTCGACTTCTGGGTAGGACCTTTTTACGTCGGGTTTTTTGGCGTCACAACCATATTTTTTGCATTTTTGGGTACAGCACTCATTTTGTGGGGCGCCTCACAAGGTCCCACCTGGAACATCTGGCAAATCAGCATTGCGCCCCCCGACTTGTCGTATGGCTTGCGCTTTGCACCCTTGATGGAGGGCGGCCTGTGGCAACTCATCACGGTGTGTGCCATTGGCGCATTTGGCTCGTGGATGATGCGCGAAGTTGAAATATGCCGAAAGCTGGGCATGGGCTTTCATGTGCCCGTGGCATTTGGTGTGGCCATCTCTGCCTATGTGACCTTGGTGGTCGTGCGCCCCGTGCTCATGGGGGCTTGGGGGCATGGATTTCCTTACGGGATATTCAGCCACTTGGATTGGGTATCAAACGTGGGTTATCAGTACTTGCATTTTCACTACAACCCGGCGCACATGATCGCCGTGAGTTTTTTCTTTGCCAGTGTGTTTGCCTTGTCGCTGCACGGCGGGTTGATTTTGTCGTCGACCAACCCCGCGCCTGGCCATGTGGTCAGAACGCCTGAGCACGAGGACACGTTCTTTCGCGACATCATTGGTTATTCGATTGGCACCTTGGGCATCCACCGACTGGGGCTTTTCTTGGCGTTGGCTGCTGTGCTTTTCAGTGCCTTGTGCATCGTTTTGAGCGGCCCATTTTGGAGCCGTGGCTGGCCAGAGTGGTGGAGCTGGTGGCTGAACATGCCGATTTGGTCCAAATGGCCAGTTTGAAGCGGTCTGTGCACGCGCAATGAACAAAAAGTATTGAGGAGTATTGTCAATGGCCGACTATCAAAACCTGTTCACCACGGTGCAAGCCGTGGGTCCAGTGCACCAAGGGGTGCCACTTGGACACGGCAACAGCCCTCGCACGGGGCAACCTTTGATCAACTACTGGGTAGGCAAGCTGGGCAATGCCCAGCTGGGGCCGATCTATTTGGGGGG
>CANJUS010000072.1:0-6457 GCA_947477505.1 Comamonadaceae bacterium
ACAAACGTGCGGGCACCACCTGTGTGTCGTTGAACACCAGCAAGTCGCCAGGCTGCAGCAAGCTGGGCAATTGTTTGAAGATGCGGTCCTCCGCCAAGCCACGGCCATCGAGCAAGCGGGACGCGCTGCGCTCGGCCGCTGGGGTTTGGGCGATCAGTTCGGGGGGGAGGTGAAAGTCAAAGTCGCTGAGGACGTATGGACAAGGGGAGCCAGATGCTGTCATGTGCTTGAGGGCTGAACAGGCCCGTTCCAAGTGGAGATGATGAAGATTGTGGCATGGGTCACAATTCATGCCATGTTGATTCAAATGGCTTCTCTGATATTGCAGGTGATCGTTGGCATGCTCGCTGGCACCTGTTTGCTGCGCTTGTACATGCAGTGGCACCGCATACCGCTGGCCGCGAAAGCGGGAAACCCGTTGGGGCCATTCATTTTTGCCCTGACCAATTGGCTGGTGTTGCCTTTGCGACGCATCTTGCCTGCTTTGGGGCGCTTAGATACCGCCAGTGCCTTGGCTGCCTATTTGGTGGTGCTGGGCAAAATCGGATTGATGATCTTGCTGGGCATGGGTGGCGGTGAGTGGTGGATGATCATGTGGGTGGCCTTTTTAGATTTGTTGGGCCTGTGTTTGTCGGGCTTGTTTGGGTTGGTGCTGGTGCACGTGGTGCTGTCATGGGTTCGCACCGACTCCCCCATGGCAGACTGGGTCGACCGCATGGTGTTGCCCTTGTTGTGGCCTTTGCGGCGCATCTTGCCGACCTTGGGGGGCATTGATTTATCGCCCCTGGTGCTGTTGCTGCTCATTCAATTGTGTGAGGTGGTACTGCGCCACTTGCAGTACAGCGGTGGGTTTTGAGGCCCAGTGATGCCTGCTGAGCCCACGCAGACGGCCAAGCCCCTGAGCGCGCCTCAAAAGGCCTTGCGCAAAATGGGCTTGGTGCGCGATGTGGACTTGGCTTTGCACCTGCCTTACCGCTATGAAGACGAAACCCGCTTGGTGAAGTTGGCCGATGCTCGCGAAGGGGATGTGGTGCAGTTTGAGGCCACCGTGCGATCTTGCGAGGTGGTGTTCAAACCCCGACGGCAGTTGCTTGCGGTGGTGGAGGATGAGGGGGAAACCTGCACCCTGCGGTTTTTTAACTTTTACCCCAACATGCAAAAGGCCTTGCAGGAGGGGCGCCATGTGCGCTTGCGCGGCGAAGTGCGTGGCGGCTTCATGGGGCGCACCTGCATGCACCCCAGCGTGCAAGCCGCAGGCGGTGATTTATCGACCGCTTTGACACCGGTGTACCCCAGCACCGCCACCATGCCTCAGGCGTATTTGCGCAAGGCCGTGCAAAGCGGGTTGGCCCATGCGCTGCGGCAAGGCGCGTTCAGTGAAACCATCCCCGCTGGCCATGCGCCCGCCCACACCTGGCCATTGGCCCAAGCGCTGCAGTTTTTGCACCACCCAGCGGCCGATGTGTCATTGAGCCAGCTGGAAGACCGCAGCCATCCGGCATGGCAACGGCTCAAGGCCGAAGAACTGTTGGCGCAGCAGTTGTCGCAATGGCAGTCCAAGCGCGAGCGGGCGGCGTTGCGAGCCCCACAGCTGCCCCAATCAAGCGCCCACAGTGGGGTGTTGCATGCTTTGAAGTCTGCCTTGCCTTTTGTGTTGACCCAGGCCCAGCAAAGGGTGGTGGCAGAGATTGCCCAGGACCTGGACCGCGCCCAGCCCATGCACCGCTTGCTGCAAGGCGATGTAGGTTCAGGTAAAACCGTGGTGGCCGCGCTCGCCGCAGCACAGTGCATAGATGCAGGATGGCAATGCGCATTGATGGCCCCCACCGAAATATTGGCCGAACAGCATTTTCGAAAACTGATTGGCTGGCTGGAGCCGGTGCTCACGCCCCTGGGCTTGTGTGTAGCTTGGCTCACGGGCAGCCAAAAGAAAAAAGAACGCGACGCCATGCTGGCACTGGTGGCCAGTGGGCAGGCGGCCTTGGTGGTGGGCACCCACGCGGTGATTCAAGACAAGGTGCAGTTCAAAGCGCTGGGCTTGGCCATCATTGACGAGCAGCACCGCTTTGGCGTGGCACAGCGCTTGGCTTTGAGGCAAAAACTCTCCGATGAGCAAACCAATCCAAGCATGGCCAAGCCGCGCGAACCTCATTTGCTCATGATGAGCGCCACGCCCATTCCTCGCACCTTGGCCATGAGCTACTACGCCGACTTGGATGTGTCCACCATCGATGAGTTACCGCCTGGGCGCACGCCGATCGTCACCAAACTCGTGGCAGAAACTCGCCGCGATGAAATCATCGAACGCATCCGGGTTCAGTTGCAAGAGGGGCGACAAATTTATTGGGTGTGTCCGCTGATTGAAGAGAGCGAAGCGCTGGACTTGCGCAACGCCACCGACACCCACCAAGCCTTGTGCGAGGCGCTGCCCGGTGTGATGGTGGGCTTGTTGCATTCGCGCATGCCGCAGGCCGAGAAAAAGGCGGTCATGTCGCTGTTTGTGCAAGGGCAAATGGGCGTGCTGGTCAGTACCACGGTGATCGAGGTGGGGGTGGACGTGCCCAATGCCTCCCTCATGGTCATCGAACACGCTGAGCGTTTTGGATTGAGTCAGTTGCACCAACTGCGCGGGCGGGTTGGGCGCGGTGCGGCGGCGTCGGCCTGTGTGCTGCTGTATTCGCTGGGCGAGCATGGCCGCTTGAGTGACACGGCGCGGGCGCGGTTGCGGGCCATGAGTGACACCAACGACGGGTTCGAAATAGCCCGCCGAGATTTGGACATACGGGGGCCGGGCGAGTTCTTGGGTTCGCGCCAATCGGGTGCGGCCATGCTGCGCTTTGCCGATGTGGCCCTCGATACCGATTTGCTGGACTGGGCGCGCGCCCTCGCGCCCCGCATGCTCGACGAACACCCCGATATGGCGGCCACCCATGTGGCGCGCTGGTTGGGTGGAAAATCAGACTTTCTCAAGGCCTGACACATGACCCTCACCGAGCTCAAATACATCGTGGCAGTGGCGCGTGAAAAACATTTTGGGCGCGCGGCCGACGCTTGTTTTGTCTCCCAACCCACCCTGTCGGTGGCGATCAAAAAACTTGAAGAAGAGTTGGAACTCAAAATTTTTGAGCGCAACGCCAACGAGGTGAGCGTGACCCCTTTGGGCGAGGAAATCGTTCGCCAGTCGCAAAGCGTGCTGGAGCAAGCCGCGCAAATCAAAGAGATCGCCAAACGCGGCAAAGACCCGCTGTCTGGGGCTTTGAAGCTGGGGGTGATCTACACCATTGCCCCATATTTATTGCCGGAGTTGGTGCGCCATGTGATTGAGATGTCGCCGCAAATGCCGCTCATGCTGCAAGAAAACTTCACCGTCAAGTTGCTGGAGATGCTGCGCACCGGTGAAATTGACTGTGCCATCATGGCCGAGCCCTTTCCCGACACGGGCTTGGCCACCGTGTCTTTGTATGACGAGCCCTTTATGGCGGCTGTGCCCAGCAGCCACCCGTTGGCGCAGCAAACTTCCATCACCGCCCAGGCCTTGAAGTCAGAAACCATGCTCTTGTTGGGAAACGGCCATTGTTTTCGTGACCATGTGTTGGAGGTGTGTCCTGAATTTGCCCGGTTTTCCAGCAACGCCGAGGGCATTCGAAAAAGCTTTGAGGGCTCCTCGTTGGAAACCATCAAACACATGGTGGCCGCTGGCATGGGTGTGACCTTGGTGCCACGCCTGAGCGTGCCCAAAGTGGCATTGCAAGCCGGTAGCCGGCGCAAAAAAACCGCCGACAGCTATGTGTGCTACCTGCCTGTGGTGGACGGTGACGATGCACCACCGACCCGGCGTGTGGTGTTGGCCTGGCGGCGCAGTTTTACCCGCTATGAAGCCATTGCAGCCCTGCGCAATGCCATACATGCCAGTGATTTGCCTGGCGTTAATCGGTTGACTTGAAGATGCACGAGCGGCTGGGCTTGTACCTGGATTTGATCCGCTGGGACCGCCCTGCGGGCTGGTTGCTGTTGCTGTGGCCGTCGCTGTCGGCTTTGTGGATCGCTGCTGGGGGTTGGCCAGGTTGGCATTTGCTTTGTGTGTTTGTCCTTGGCACCGTGCTCATGCGCAGCGCCGGCTGCTGTGTCAACGATGTGGCCGATCGCGACTTTGACCGCCATGTCAAACGAACCGCTCAGCGCCCTGTGACCCGGGGGGCGGTGTCCGTGCGTGAGGCCTTGGCTCTGGGGGCTTTTTTGGCCATGTGCGCCTTTGCACTGGTGTGCACCACCAATGGGGTGACCATGGTGTGGTCGGTGGTGGCGCTGGCCGTCACTCTCGCATATCCCTTTGCCAAGCGCTTTGTGTCCATGCCGCAAGCGGTGTTGGGGGTGGCATTTAGCTTTGGCATACCCATGGCGTTTGCCGCTGTGCGCGGGGGTGAGATGACGCTTGCAGGCGTGTGGCATGCCGTGCCATCCATGGCCTGGGGCTTGTTGCTGAGCAATTTATTTTGGGTCTTGGCCTATGACACCGAATACGCCATGGTTGACCGAGATGATGACTTGCGCATTGGCATGAAAACCTCGGCCATCACATTGGGCGAGCGCGATGTGCCCATGGTCATGGGCTTTTACGCCGTTTATCTGGTCTCTTGGTCGGCGTGGCTGTGGCCATTGGGCTTGCATGCTGTGTGGTGGATTTTCTGGCTTGCCGCGCTCGCGCAAGCGCTGTGGCATTACCGGCTGATCCGTGGGCGCGAGCGCGATGCTTGCTTTCGGGCATTCAGGCTCAACCATTGGATGGCCGCCACATTGTTTGCCGGTTTGGCGCTGGGGTCGGCCTGGGCCCCGCCCCCCTAAAAGCCCAGCTGTAGAAAGTAAAAAGCCCCCTGTCGGGGGCCTTGGTCAAGAAGCTTTGGCTTTTTTGGCCTTTTTCTTCTTGGACTTTTTGCTTTTCTTTTCGGCCTTGGGTGTTGCGCTGGTGTTGGCCGGTGTGGCGCTGGCAGGCGCGGCCGCTGGAGCGACTGCCGGGGCTGCGGGCGCAGCAGGTGCTGCTTGTTGGGCCCAGTTCAGTCCGGGCAAGGTGAACAAAATGGCACTGGCCAAGGTCAAGAGGGGTTTTTTCATTGTTGGATCCCATGGTTAAAAAAAAGGTGCGTGGATTCTCGCATGAGGCGCTCAGCGGCCAAATTCGTCACCCAAAGTGTTGGCACGCTCGCACGCCGCTTGCATGGCTCGCTCAAAGGCTTGCGCCACCTGGTCGTTTTCCATTGAGCTCAGCGCTGCATGGGTGGTCCCCCCTTTGGAGGTGACCCGTTCGCGCAAAACAGATGGCGCATCGGTGCTGGCACGGGCCAGCTCAGACGCCCCCACAAAGGTGCCGATGGCCAGCTGTTGTGACTGTGCTTGGCTCAAACCCATGGCTTGGCCGGCGCGAACCATTGCTTCTATGAAATAAAACACATAAGCGGGCCCCGAGCCCGACAAAGCCGTGACCGCATCCAGTTGAGACTCCTGGTCCAACCACAGGCAGGCCCCCGTGGTGCCCATCACTTGCTGCACCCAAAGTCGATCGGCGGTCGTCACGGCATTGCGGGCAAACAAGCCCGTTTGACCCAACCCCACCAAGGCCGGTGTGTTGGGCATGGCGCGCACGATGCGCTCACTGTGAAGCCATTGCGCGAGGCTGTCGGTGCGAATGCCTGCGGCCACGCTCAAGTGCATGGCGCCGGCGGTGAATGGACCAACTTGTGCGGCGGCAACTTTGAACTGCTGCGGTTTGACCGCCCAAACGACGTGGCTGGCCTGCTTCAAGGTGGCGTCGGGCTCGGCCAGCACGGTCACGCCAAAAGTTTGCGCCAGGCTTTGGCGTGTGGCCGCCACGGGATCGACCACACATATTTGTTGGGCCGGGTAAGACTGACGCAGCAAGCCCCCCAAAATGGCGCTGGCCATGTTGCCCCCGCCAATAAAAACCAGCAAGTCGGTGGCGGTGTGGGGGGTGTTGGTCATTGGATACCCTGTATTTATGACATCAGTTGCCGGTCGCATGTTGCCCCCAACCATCTCTTGGTCGAGGCTGGCGCTGATTGTCATCCATCCCGCCGCCCCCATCGGCGGCAATCGCGGGGCCATGGGGTTGCATGGGGGGCTGGCACAAAAAAGTTGACCGCAGGATAAAAGCTGTGGCATAATCAGTGGCTTCGCTTGAATTTCAAGTGCAGTATCTACCCCAACTGAGGCGCAGCAAGTGGTTTGCAGCGCGGATGACGGGACCAAGACTGATCGTGGCGTCAAAGGCTAGAAAAAGCCCCAAAACCCCCGGTACAAGTTGGGAATTATTGAAATGATCCAGACTGAATCTCGGTTAGAGGTCGCCGACAACACCGGCGCGAAGTCCGTTTTGTGCATCAAGGTGCTCGGCGGATCCAAGCGTCGCTATGCCAGTGTTGGCGACATCATCAAAGTGAGCATC
>CANJUS010000073.1:0-6455 GCA_947477505.1 Comamonadaceae bacterium
CACCACTGGCGGGCCCGTGCCTGCGCGGTTTTGACCGGGGTGGGCACCGTGCTCCAAGACAACCCATTGCTGGATGCTCGCTTGGTCAACACGCCGCGCCAGCCCCCTTTGGTGGTGGTCGACAGCCAATGGCAAACCCCCCTGCAAGCCGCCCTGTGGCAGCCTGAACGTGCGCTGTGGATCTACGGCGCGCAAGCAAACAGTGCGCAGCGCGAAGCATTGGCCCAGCGCGGCGCGCAAACCACGGTGCTGGCCAACCCATCAGGCAAGGTGGACTTGGCCGCGTTATTGGCCGACTTGGGTCAGCGCGGCATCAACGAGTTGCACATCGAGGCTGGCCACAAACTCAACGGGTCATGGCTGCGCGAGGGCTTGGTGGACGAGTTGTTGCTCTATCTGGCCCCCCGCCTGCTCGGGCCCGGCCAGGGCATGGCGAACTTGCCAAGCCTGGAAAGCTTGGACGCAGCCATCCGCCTGCGTTGGGTGGATTGCACACCTGTGGGAGACGACTTGCGCCTCATGGCCAGGGTGCTGCGCTGAACCCTGCGAGAATACGCACATGTTCACCGGAATCATCACCGGCGTGGGTCGCATCGTCGAAGTCCACGACCTGGGTCGCTCTTTACAACACGGCAAGCGCCTGACCTTGGCCGTGCCCGAAGGTTATTTGGCCGATGTGGGTCTGGGAGACAGCATCGCCATCAACGGCGCTTGCATGACGGTGACCGACCTCCAACCCCAATCACACCAGTTTTGCATCGATATATCTGCCGAGTCGTTGGACAAAACCAGCGGCTTGACATCCATGGGTGAGGTCAACCTCGAAAAAGCCCTGCGTGCCAATGACCGCTTGGGTGGCCACCTGGTGTCAGGCCATGTCGATGGATTGGGCCGCGTGGTTCAATTTGAACCGGTGGGCGAGAGTTGGGTTTTGCGCCTGCTTGCCCCCACCGAACTGGGAAAATACCTGGCTTACAAAGGCTCCATCACCGTCAATGGGGTGAGCCTGACCGTCAATCGTGTGACCGATCGCAGCGATGGCTGCGAGATCAGCATCAACCTGATCCCCCACACGGTTCAAAACACCGCCTTGCACCGACTCCAAGTCGGCACGCAAGTCAACCTGGAAATTGATCTGATTGCCCGCTATGTCGAGCGCATGTTGCGCGCCGACGCCACGCTGGCCCCAAACCACCCATGAATGCTGCTTTGAAACCCACCCCCGTATCCCCTGTTGAAGACATCGTGGCCGAATTGCGCGCAGGTCGCATGGTCATTTTGGTTGATGAAGAAGACCGTGAAAACGAAGGCGACCTGGTGCTCGCCGCTGACCACGTGAGCCCAGAGGCCATCAATTTCATGGCCCGCTTTGGCCGAGGCCTGATTTGCCTGACCCTTACCCGCGAACGCTGCCAATACCTGGGCCTACCGCCCATGACCATGCGCAACGGCACCTCCCACGGCACGGCTTTTACCGTGTCCATTGAAGCAGCGCAAGGCGTGTCCACCGGCATCTCTGCGGCAGATCGATCGCGCACCATTCAAGTTGCCGTTGCAGCGCAAAGCCAGGCCCATGATCTGGTGCAACCGGGCCACGTATTTCCCTTGCAAGCCGTCGATGGTGGCGTGCTCATGCGCGCAGGCCACACCGAGGCCGGCTGCGACCTCGCCCGCATGGCCGGATGCAACCCCAGCAGCGTGATTTGCGAGATCATGAAGGACGATGGCACCATGGCGCGCCTGCCCGATCTGCAACTTTTTGCCGCCGAGCACGGCCTGAAAATCGGCACCATTGCCGATCTGATTGAACACCGCAGCAAAACCGAATCCTTGGTCAACCAGGTGGGCAGCCGACCCATGCAGACCAGCCATGGGGTGTTCCAAGCCCACGCTTTTCAAGAGTCCTCCACTGGCGATGTCCACTTGGCCTTGGTGCGCGGGCAGTGGAATGCACAAACGCCGGTGCTGGCGCGGGTGCACGAGCCTTTGTCGGTATTGGATGCCCTCGAAGTCGGGCGCACCATGCACTCATGGAGCCTGGACGCTGCATTGCAGCGCATCGACCAAGAAAATTGTGGTGTGGTGATTTTGCTCAACTGCGGCGAAACAGCTCAGCAATTGCTGGCCCAATTTGATGGCACCGCACGCTCGGCCCATGGCCCAGAGCGCGGCCGCATGGACCTGCGCTCGTATGGCGTGGGCGCACAAATTTTGCGGGAATGCGGCGTGCACCGCATGCGTTTGATGGGCACTCCCCGGCGCATGCCCAGCATGGCCGGATACGGCCTGGAGATCACCGGCTACCTGACCCCTGGCGATGGCGCCTGATCTGAAACCCAAGGAGCTGGCATGTTTACCCCACAAAACCACAACAACGACGCCCACCTCAACGGCGCGGGTTTGCGCATTGGCATTGTGCAAGCCCGCTTCAACGCCGATATCACCGATGCGCTGCACTTGGCCTGCGTGAGCGAGTTACACACCATTGAAGTTGCGCCTGACCACATAGAAACCGTGCACGTCCCCGGCGCACTGGAAATCCCCATCGCTTTGCAAGCCTTGGCCGAACGACAAGAATTTGATGCCTTGATCGCATTGGGCTGCATCGTGCGCGGAGAAACCTACCACTTTGAACTGGTGGCCAACGAGTCAGGCGCTGGCGTGAGCCGGGTGGCCTTGGACCACCAACTGCCCATTGCCAACGCCATCTTGACCACCGAGGACATGGCGCAAGCCGTGGCACGCCAGACCGACAAAGGCCGCGACGCTGCACGGGTTGCGGTCGAAATGGCCTTGCTATTGGAGCGCTTGCGTTGAGCACCTCCACCCGCCCTCCCCGCCAAGTCCGAACGGGTGTGACGCAAACGGGCGCACGCAAGGCCGGTAGCAAAACACCACGCAGCCGTGCGCGCGAGTTTGCCCTGCAAGCGCTGTACCAGGTTCAAGTCGGTGGCAACGAAGTAGCGGCCGTGGACGCCTTCACCCGTGAGTTGGCCGGCTTTCACAAAGCAGACCCAGCCCATTACACCGTGCTGCTTGAAGGATGTTCCCAGCAAAATGCGGCCCTGGATGTGCTCATCACCCCTTTGCTGGACCGGCGCATGCTGGAGATATCGCCCATCGAGCACGCCATCATGTGGATAGGTGCATATGAGTTGCAGCACTGCTTGGATGTGCCCTGGCGCGTGGCCATCAACGAGTGCGTTGAGCTGGCCAAAGAGTTTGGCGGCACCGACGGACACAAGTACATCAATGCCGTGCTCAACGGTTTGGCTGCGCAACTGCGGCCCCAAGAGGTGCAAGCCGACCGCGATGCCGGCTTGGCGCGCGGCTGACCTCAGCGTTCTCACACCTTTGAACCCATGAAACTGTCGCAGCGCGCCCAACGCATCGAGCCGTTTTACGTCATGGAGATGGGCAAAACCGCCGCGCAATTGGCGCAGCAATTTGCCCACACCGACCAACCCATGATTTCGCTCAACATTGGTGAGCCCGATTTCACGGCACCACCCGGAGTCCAAGCGGCGGCACAACAGGCCATCCGCGATGGCCGCACACAGTACAGCCACGCCTTGGGTCTGCCTGCACTGCGCGAGCGCATCAGCGGTTGGTATGCCCAGCGCTGGGGACTGTCCATCGACCCGGGGCGCATCGTGGTCACCGCAGGCGCATCGGCCGCACTGCACTTGGCTTGCCTGGCATTGGTTGATGAAGGCGATGAGATCTTGCTGCCCGACCCCAGCTACCCTTGCAATCGGCAGTTTGTGCAAGCCGCCGGTGGGCGTGCCGTGTTGCTGCCCACCAACGCGGCACAACGCTACCAACTCGGCGCCGAGCAGGTGCGTCAAGCATGGGGGCCCAAAACCCAAGGTGTGCTGTTGGCCAGCCCCTCCAACCCCACGGGCACCTCCATCCACCCCGACACCTTGCGCGACATAGACCAATGCGTGCAACAGCGCGGTGGTGTCACCCTGGTGGATGAAATTTACCTGGGCCTGTCCTATGACGCCACCTACGGCCAAAGCGCCCTGCGCTTGGGCGAGCATGTGATCAGCGTCAACAGTTTTTCTAAGTACTTTCACATGACCGGTTGGCGACTGGGTTGGTTGGTGGTGCCACCATCGCTTGTGCCAGCGATTGAATCGCTGGCACAGCACCTGTTTATCTGCCCCAACACCATTGCGCAACGTGCTGCATTGGCTTGCTTTGAGCCCGAAAATCTGGCCATTTACGAACAGCGCCGGACTGAATTTCAAAACCGGCGAGACGCCATCGTGCCTGCCCTTTGCGATATGGGCATGGATGTGGCCGTCATGCCCGATGGGGCTTTTTATGCCTGGGCCAATGTGGCCAATATTTGTGAACGCATGGAACTGGCCAACAGCTGGGATTTTTGCTTGGCGGCCATGCAGCAGGCCCATGTGGCCATGACACCGGGGCGCGATTTTGGCCAAAGTGGCACCGAGCACCATGTGCGTTTGTCCACGGCCAGTAGCCTGGCGCATTTGCAACAAGCCACCCAGCGTTTGAAAGAATGGGTGGCCCATGGCTGATCTTTTCGTTCACCCGATTCGCATTTACTGGGAAGACACCGATGCCGGTGGCATTGTGTTTTATGCCAATTACCTGAAGTTTTTTGAGCGTGCCCGCACCGAGTGGTTGCGCCATTTGGGCTTGGAGCAGCAGCGCTTGCGCGAAAGCACCGGCGGCATGTTTGTGGTCACCCACACCTCATTGCGCTATTTGTTGCCCGCACGTCTTGACGATGTCATCGGGGTGAGCGCCCAACTGCAAGACAAAGGCCGCGCCAGTTTGAGCCTGATGCAACAAGCATCGCGCCAAGACGGGGCCACATCCACACTGCTTTGCGAGGGCAGCATCCGCATTGGCTGGGTCGATGCGGCCAGCATGCGCCCTGCGAGAATACCCACTTCCCTTCTGGACCTGTTGCCATGAACCAAGATTTTTCAATCATCCACCTCCTGCTCAACGCCAGTTGGGTGGTGCAAGCTGTGGTGCTGCTGCTGATGGGCGTATCTGTCGCGAGTTGGACCGCCATTTTTCGCAAAGCCATCGCGCTCAAACAAATCAAGTCGCTCAACGAAAGCTTTGAGCGCGACTTTTGGTCTGGCACCAGTCTCAATGATTTGTACGCTGCGGCCACCAGCAATGCCAAACTGGCAGGCCCCATGGAACGCATTTTTGCCAGTGGCATGCGCGAATATCAAAAACTGCGCGAACGGCGCATCAGCGACAGCGCCGTGCTCATGGACGGCGCACGCCGTGCCATGCGGGCCAGCTATCAGCGCGAGATGGATGCCATCGAGTCTCAACTGTCGTTTCTGGCTTCGGTCGGATCCGTCTCTCCATATGTGGGCTTGTTTGGCACGGTGTGGGGCATCATGCACGCCTTCACCGGTTTGGCCAGCATGCAGCAAGTCACCTTGGCCAAAGTGGCCCCCGGTATTGCCGAGGCCTTGGTCGCCACCGCCATTGGTTTGTTTGCCGCCATCCCCGCTGTGCTGGCCTACAACCGCTTCAGCCGCGACATTGAACGTGTGGCCATCCGTTTGGAAACTTTTATTGAAGAGTTCTCCAATATTTTGCAACGCAATGTGGGCAGCCAGTCCACCTCGGGCCACTGAGCCAGGACCACCACCATGCCCTCCGCCGCACCCCGCAGCGCCCGTGGCAGACGGGCCATCAACGACATCAACATGGTCCCCTTCATCGACGTGATGTTGGTGCTGCTCATCATCTTCATGGTGACCGCTCCTTTGATTTCGCCCAGCGTGATCGACGTGCCCAGCGTGGGCAAGGCGTCGGCTCAACCCGAGCAAGTCATCCAAGTTCTGATCGATGCACAAGAAAAAATCGAACTCAAATCCACGGGCAGCACCAGCGCGCAAATTTCGGTCAATTTATCTTCTCTGCCACAACAAGTCATGCAGTTGCAGGGGGGCAATGCCAACACCCCCGTGGTGATCAGTGCCGACAAAGGCATCAAATACGAAACCGTGGTCAAGGTCATGGACAGCCTGCAACGCGCAGGGGTGCAGCGCGTGGGTTTGTCGGTGCAACTCCAACCTTGAAGGCACCTGCACTGCCATGAGCGCTGTTTTGATGCACCTGGAGTTGGCACCACCCCCTGCCAAAGGACTGGCGCGTTCCCTGTCCCTGGCGCTGGCCATTCACATGCTGCTTTTGCTGGCGCTGACCTGGGGCATTCGCTGGCAAAACACCGACAGCACCCCGGCCGTAGAAGCCGAGCTGTGGTCAGCCCTGCCCAAAGCAGCAGCACCGCCTCCCCCACCCCCAGCGCCGGAACCCGCGCCAGAGCCGCCCCCTGCACCACCCGCACTCAAAGTCAAACCAACGCCCCCACCCCCCCCTCGGGACGCTGACATTGCCATCGCCAAGCACAAAAAAGCCGAGCAAGACAAAAAGTGACCCCC
>CANJUS010000074.1:0-6442 GCA_947477505.1 Comamonadaceae bacterium
AATTGCCTCCAGCGCGGCCATCCAAATGCGCGTCATCCATCCCGTCTCAGTCGACAGCACCGAAATCACCTCGTACTGCCTGGCCCCGGTGGGAGAGGCCGCGCAAAAGCGCCGCCAGCGCTTGCGCCAGTACGAGGATTTTTTCAACCCCAGTGGGTTGGCCACACCCGACGACACCACCATTTACGAAGATTGCCAGCGCGGCATGGCCTCAGGTGCAATCGAGTGGCAACAAGGCCATGCCCGTGGCATGCAAAGACTGGTGTTGGGCCCCGATGCACATGCCCAAGAGCTGGGCATCCACCCCATGACCAGCGTGAGCGGCACCTTTGAAATGAGCGACGAGACGGTGTTTCATGCGATGTACCGCCACTGGCGCAAGGTGATGGCATGAAAGACCTGTCACTGCAAACCATCCACCAGGTGCAAACCTTGGTGCACAGCGAGGCCTTGCACCTGGACGCCCAACGCTGGGACGACTGGTTGGGCTTGTTCACCGAAGACGCGGTGTTTTGGTTGCCCGCGTGGGCTGACGAGCACCGTTTGAGCGCCTCACCAGAGCGAGAACTCTCGCTCATCTACTGCTCTGCCCGTGCCGGCTTGGAAGACCGCGTCTGGCGCGTGCGTTCGGGCCTGTCGGCGGCCTCCAAGCCCTTGCCCAGAACCTCGCACGCGGTGACCAACAGCGTGGTTACCCTCGACAGCGGCAGCAGCGACCGGGTGGTGGTGGATTCAAGTTGGACCTGCCATGTCTATGAACTCAAGCAGCGCACACAGCACGTGTTTTTTGGCAGCTACCAGCACCACTTGTTGTGTGAGCAAGGGCATTGGCGCATCCAAAGTAAAAAAGTGATTTTGATGAACGACCTCATCCCCACCATGCTGGACTTTTATTGCATTTGATCGAAGCATGGCACCCGTTGGGCGTGGGCTGCTGTCGCCCCATGTGGCGATATGGCCAGCAGTTAAACTCTGAGCATTCCGAAACTGCCAAGTTGCAAACCCACAAACCCATAGACGGGTCCTTGGTGGGCTGTTTGCAGCGGTAGCGTTCTCAGGCCACCCGTTTGGCAAACCCCCACATTCCCATTCATGCAAGCCCCGAGACTGGCGTTGTTGAAACGCTTATTTGACCTGTGTGCCGGCCTGTGTGCTTTGGTGTTGTTGCTGTTGCCCGGTTTTTTGCTGTGTGCATTGGTCGCACTCACATCGAAAGGGCCGGTGTTTTATTGGTCCGATCGGGTTGGCCAGCACAACCGCATTTTCCGCATGCCCAAATTTCGCACCATGAAGATGGGCACGCCCGCAGTGGCCACCCATTTGCTGTCCAACCCGCAGGCTCACCTCACCCCCATTGGTGGTTTTTTGCGCCGATCAAGCCTGGATGAATTGCCCCAGTTGTGGAGCATCCTGATGGGCGACATGAGCTTTGTGGGGCCACGCCCCGCGTTGTTCAACCAAGAAGATTTGATCGAACTGCGAACCCAAGCCGGGGTGCAGGGTCTGTTGCCCGGCCTGACAGGGTGGGCACAGATCAATGGCCGCGATGAATTGCCAGTGCCTGACAAAGTTCGGCTTGACATCGAATACTTGCACCGACAATCTTTTTTCTTTGACCTGAACATTTTGTGGCTCACCGCCCTCAAGGTGGTTCGACGAGAGGGTGTCTCACACTGAAACCATGAACCGACTCAACCCCTTCAATGCCGCCGCCATGCCCACCTTGGCCTTGCCACGCACCATCAAGCGGCTCATCGTGTTGCTCGTCGACGCCAGCTTGTGTGTGGTTGCCGTATCCCTGGCGTTTTACCTTCGCTTGGGTGAGTGGGTGCCCTTGTCTGCCCATGCCGAATACCGACCGCTGATCCCAACCTTGGCCTCGCTGGGCTTGGCTTTGCCCGTTTTTGTGGCGTTTGGTTTGTACCGCGCCATCTTTCGCTATTCGGGCTGGCCGGCCTTGGTCACGGTGGGCAAAGCCGTGGGCTTGTATGCGCTGATGTATGTGGCCACCTTTACCTTGTTTGGGGTGCCAGGCGTGCCCCGCACGGTGGGGCTGATACAGCCTTTGTTGGTGTTGTTTTTGGTCGGCTCGTCGCGGGCCTTGGCACGTTATTGGTTGGGCGGTCTTTATCTCTCGCAGCTCAAACTGGGCACCTTGCCCAAAGTGCTGATTTATGGCGCTGGCTCGGCCGGTCGGCAACTGGCCAACGCCTTGGCCAACAGCTACGAAATGCGCGTGGTGGGTTACTTGGACGACGACGATCGATTGCACGGCCATGTGCTCAATGGCTTGGCCATTTACAGCCCGCAAGACCTGGCCGCGTTGGTCAACTCCTTGGGCGTCAGCGATGTGTTGCTGGCCCTGCCCTCGACCAACCGCAAACGGCGCAACGAAATCTTAACTTTGATGCAGCAAGCCAAGGTGTCGGTGCGCACCCTGCCCAGTGTGATGGAGCTGGCCCAGGGCAAGGTCAGTACCGCTGACTTGCGCGAACTCGACATCGACGACTTGCTTGGGCGCGAATCTGTGCCCCCCAACCACATCTTGCTCGGGCGCAATGCCACCCGCAAGGTGGTGCTGATCACGGGCGCCGGTGGCTCGATTGGCAGCGAGTTGTGTCGCCAGTTGCTCAAGCTCAAACCAGACACCTTGCTCTTGGTGGACCAAAGCGAATTTGCGTTGTATGAAATTCACCAAGAGCTGCTCGACAAAGCACACAGCTTGGGCCAGGGCGCACCCAAGTTGGTGCCCTTGCTGGCGTCGGTGCGCGACGCCGAGCGCATGCGCGAGGTCATCACCACCTGGACGCCCGACACCATCTACCACGCGGCCGCTTACAAGCATGTGCCTCTGGTGGAGCACAACCCCGCCGAGGCCTTGAAAAACAATGTCTGGGGCACCTGGACGGTGGCCCAACTGGCCGCCGAACACGGTGTGGCCGATATGGTCTTGGTCAGCACCGACAAGGCCGTGCGGCCCACCAACATCATGGGTGCAAGCAAGCGACTCGCCGAGCTGGTGTTGCAAGGGCTGGCCAGTCAAGAGAGCAAGACCACTTTTTCCATGGTGCGCTTTGGCAATGTGTTGGGTTCATCTGGCTCGGTGGTGCCCAAGTTTCGCCAACAAATCAAAAACGGTGGCCCCATCACCTTGACCCACCCGGAGGTGACCCGCTTTTTCATGACCATCCCAGAGGCGGCGCAACTGGTCATCCAAGCCGGTGCAATGGCCAAGGGCGGTGACGTGTTTGTGCTCGACATGGGCGAGTCGGTCAAGATCATGGACTTGGCCCAGCGCATGATCCAACTGTCAGGCCTGACCGAGCGCACCGATGCCAACCCCGATGGGGACATTGCCATCGAAATCACCGGACTGCGGCCCGGCGAGAAACTCTTTGAAGAACTGCTCATCGGCAACGACCCGCAAGCCACTTTGCACCCGCGCATCATGAAAGCAAACGAAGAAAACATGCCCTGGGCCGAATTGCAAGCCAGTTTGAACGCCATGCAAGTGGCATTGGATGTCAACGACGTGGGTGTTTTGCGGCGCATGCTGGAGCAGTTGGTCATGGGCTATCAACCCAGTGGCGACATCGTTGACTGGGTGCACCTGGCCCAAGAGGCTGAATACGAAAAGAGCATGGTCTAAGGCCTCGGTAGCTCCGAAACAGCCCGCCTAGCGCGGGTTTTTTTGCGACCGCAGTGGCCCAGCTGCGCGGGGGCAGGGTGCGGGTTTTTCCTAGGCCTGAAGCGCCACTTTGATGCACAGCCGAAGGGGTATGTGCGTCCAAGGCGGGTACGATGGCACATCCACCTTTTCACGGGAGTCTCCATGCGCTCATACCACCGAAGAATCACTGTGCTGGCCGCATTGGCCTTGGGCGTGTTTGGCCATGCCGCCATGGCGCAAGGTTTTCCCAGCAAACCCATTCGGTTGATTTGCCCCTTCCCTCCGGCCGGTGCGGTCGACATTGCCTCTCGCGCCATTGCCAACGAGTTGTCCAAAAACCTGGGCCAGCCCGTCACCGTGGAAAACCGCCCAGGCGCGGGTGGCAACATTGGCGGGGCCGAGGCCGCACGCGCAGCCCCCGATGGTTACACCATCTTCATGACCACCAGCGGCATCCAAGGCATCAACCCGGCGTTGTACGCCAAGATGCCCTTTGACCCCAACAAAGACTTGCTCCCCGTCGCCGCCTTGGTCTCGCTCAACAACGTATTGGTGTTGCACCCATCGGTCAAAGCCAATAGCGTGGCCGAGGTGATCGCCTTGGCCAAAAACCCATCGCAACAAGTCAACTACGCTTCCAGTGGCAGCGGCACCAGCATCCACATGTCGGGCGAAATGTTCAAGTTCCTCACCGGAGCAAACATGTTGCACATCCCCTATAAGGGCAGCGCACCGGCGGTCAACGACTTGCTTGGCGGCCAGGTGATGATGATGTTTGACAATATCCCCTCGGTCTTGCCCCACATCAAGGCCGGTAAATTGCGCGCCTTGGCCACCACCGGTGCCAAGCGCGACCCCGCTCTGCCCGATTTGCCCACCATCGCCGAGGCAGGGGTGGCCAATTACGAGTCGGGCGTGTGGTTTGGTTTGTCAGTGCCCGTGGGTACCCCACCAGAAATCATTGCAAAACTCAGCAGCGAGGCCATCAAGGGCACCAAGTCGCCCGACTACGTCAAGCGCATGACCGACATGGGTTACAACATCATGGGCTATGGGCCAGCCCAAATGGCCGAAATGAACCGCGCCGAAGTCACCCGCTGGGGGCCCATCGTCAAGGCCTCGGGCGCCAAGGCCGACTGAAATTTGGCATCGCACAGCCCTTTTGGACGCGCAAGGCGTTCAGGGCTGATAGCGGCACCGCCCACAGCCCAGGGGGTGAAGCCTCAGGGTTTGGCGGTGGTCTGACCAGGGTTGCTGGGGTCGCGCACCACCAAGCGGCGCACCACCCAAATCGACAGCAAACTGGCCATGCTGCCCACCACCGCATTCCAGCCGTAGTTTTGCACCATGCCTTGCGCGTCGCGCGAAATGATCAACCCGCCCACAAAGGCTGCGGCCCCCATGCTGAGCGACTGAACGGCACTGTTGATGGCCATGAAACTGCCGCGCACCGCCGGGTTGGCTGATGCACCCACCAAGGCCATGCCCGGAATCATGCGCCCACTGAGCACCACAAACATCACCGTGTTCAAGGCAATCACCCAGGGCAAGGCCACCGCGCCCAGGTGGGTCAATACCTGCAAAGGCAGCACCACAAATGCGGCCAAGGCGGTGAACATTTTCACCTTGCCATGTCGATCGCTGAGCTTGCCAATCCAGCGCGCGGTGAACAACGTGGCGGCCCCACCAAACAAATAAATCAATGGCACTTGTTGCTTGTTCAGGCCCACATTGGTCTGTAAATAAATCGTGATGTAGGGAATCACCGCAAAGCCAGTGAACATCATCAAGGCAGAAAACAAAAACGCCCATCGGTGGTTCACATCGGACAACACACTGGCCAGCATGGCGCGCATGGCGGGTCGCTCTTGGGTGTGCATGTGCCCCCGCATGCGGGGCAACACCCGCCACGCCACGCCTGAGAGCAGCAAGCCAAACACCGCAATCGCCACAAAGGGCATATGCCAGCTTGACCAAGCCGCAATGAACAAACTGGTTGGCACCCCCACCACTGTGGCCAGTGAAAAGGCCGACAAAATTACCGACATGGCACGGCCTCGGCGCTCAAATGGAATCAACTCGGCGACCATGGTTTGAACCAAGGCAGACAGCACGCCGCCAAACAAACCCGTGGCAATGCGCGCTGCCACCAGGCTGGTGTAACTCCAGGCCACCGCACACCCCAAGGTGGCAATGGCAAAGGCCACAAACAGCACCATCAGCAAACGTTTGCGGTCAAACCGGTCCACATAGGCCGATGCCACCAGCCCGGAAATGGCCGCTGCCCAGGTATAGGCGGACACCAAAAAACCAAACGCCGCGTCGCCAATGCCAAATTGCTGGGTGATCTGCGGCCCCAGGGGCATCATGATCATGAAATCCACAATGTGGCTGAACTGAATGCCCGCGAGCACCCACAAAATCCATCGCTCTTGGGGGTGGGGGTGGGTGTTGTTCGACATGGGTGCGCATCATCGCACGACAGCATCGAAGGGTGATGCGCATAAGTTTGCGACAATGGCGCACCTCCCATCGCCCGGGTGGTGAAATTGGTAGACACAGCGGACTTAAAATCCGCCGCTTCGTTAGTAGCGGGCGTACCGGTTCGATTCCGGTCCCGGGCACCAGTGCATCAGCAGACAACAGTTGTTTTGACATCAATCCGTAAGTGGTTAAGATATTTTCATGTCCAGTAGCAACACCCCTTTTGAAATTCACGTGCATGGTGAAGTGCCCTTGCGCGAAGACGTCACTTTTGAGCAGTTGCAGGAT
>CANJUS010000075.1:0-6407 GCA_947477505.1 Comamonadaceae bacterium
ATTGCACACACCCGCATGGGACGACAAATTCGCGCTGTGGCAGAGTCATCTGCACATGCCGCCTTGCTGGGCGTGAATGTATTGCGGGTCAACCAAGCGGTTTTTTTCATCTCATCGGGCTTGGCTTCGATCGCCGGTTTGATGCTGGCCTTGCGCGCTGACACGGTCTCGCCCGACTTGGGCCTGACCTTTGGTCTGAAAGCTTTGGCGGTGATGGCCATTGGTGGCATGGGTGATATGCGTGGCGCGGTGTTGGCCGGCCTGGGCATTGGGGTGCTAGAGGCGTTGATGTTTCATTTTGGTTTGGGGCGATTGGGCGAACTCACTGTGTGGGCCGCGATGATCCTCACCTTGCTGCTTAAACCCGCAGGCTTGTTTGCCTCAGGCCACCATGCGCAGGAGCAACGCGTGTGATCGCTGACCACCTGTTTTTCACCTGCATCAACATCTTGTTGGCTTGGAGCGTCTACGTCAGTTTGCTCACCGGCAGCCTGTCTTTTGCCCAAGGTGCCTTCATGGCCGTGGGTTGCTACGCTTCGGGTTACTTCACGGCCAAGATGGGCATGCCCATGCTGCCTGCCACAGGTTTGGCCGCAGTCATTGCCGCAGTCATCGCGGCCTTGGTGGGTTACCCGGCTTTGCGCTTGCGCGGTATCTATCTGATATTGGCCACCTTGGGTTTGACTTTTTGCATCCGCGTCCTGCTGGAGAACATGGATTTTTTGGGCGGCATTGGTGGCTTTGGCGGCATGAAAGGTGGCGATTTGCCCAAGGCCGCCATGGCAGTGGCTGTGATTGGACTGCTGTTGTGGCTGTTGTCCATCAGCCCATTGCAAAGGGTGTTTGACGCGGTGCGCGAAGACGACCGGGTTGCGGCCGCCCTGGGCATCAACGTCACCGCCATTCGATTGGTCGGTTTCTCTGCCGGTGCGGCCATTGCTTCTGTGGCTGGCATGCTGTATGGCCACTACATGAGTTTTGTGCGCCCCGAAAACTTTGATGTCACGCTGTCCATTTACGTGGTCTTGTACATGGTCCTCGGTGGCGTCAACAACCTGTATGGCTCCATCTTGGGTGCGGCGATCATGACTTTATTGCCTGAGTACATTCGGTTTTTGGCCGATTGGCGCCCTACCGTGTTTGGCGCATCGGTATTGCTGCTGTTGTTGTTCAGGCCCGATGGTTTGCTTTCTTATCGCCCGGTCACAGCGCTGGCCAGGCATGGCCGCTCCAACGTGCGCAAGGTGGCGTGACATGGACTCACCGCACATCTTGTCCATTGCCCAACTGTCCAAACACTTCGGGGGCATCCATGCCCTCAATGGCATTGACTTGCACATCGCACCCGGCGAAATATTGGGTTTGATTGGCCCCAACGGTGCTGGCAAAACCGCTTTGATCAACACCATCACTGGTTTCTACCAGGCTGACAGCGGGCAGATGGATTTCATGGGCCACAGCCTGATCGGCCGAAGCTTGCATGACATTGGCAGGCTTGGCATTGGGCGCACGTTCCAAAACATTCGCTTGTTCAAACGCATGAGCGTGCTTGAAAACGTCATGGTGGCCAACAAATCCTATGCGGCCCATCCGTGGCTTGCCTTTTGGGGTTTCAGAAAACGCGGTGCAGCAGTTGACGAGGCCATGCAATGGCTGCACACCATGCACCTGGACCACAAGGCCGACGCATCGGCCCAATCTTTGTCATATGGCGAAGCCCGTCGCTTGGAAATTGCACGCGCCCTGGCCGGATATCCGGCATTGCTCTTGCTCGATGAGCCCGCGGCGGGCATGAACGAAAGCGAAACCGAAGACCTGATCCGAGACATCCACACGGCGCGCACCCAGGTCAAAGCCATGCTGCTCATTGAGCACGACATGGGTTTGATTCGCAGCTTGTCAGACCGTGTGGTGGCCATGGATTACGGGCGCAAAATTGCCGAAGGAACGGCCAGCGCCGTGCTCGAACACCCCGAGGTCAAACGGGCCTATTTGGGTGAAGACCAATGAGCGACGTGATTTTGAGCGTGAGCGATTTGCATGTCTCTTATGGCCCCATCCGGGCCTTGCGTGGCATCGACCTGCAAGTGCATGCGGGTGAGACCGTCGCCATAGTGGGTGCCAACGGGGCTGGCAAAACCACCTTGATGCGCGCCCTCAGTGGCTTGCTCCCCGTGTCCCAAGGCAAGGCGGTTTTTTTAAACCGTGACATCACGCGCACGCCCACCCATGTGTTGGCCCATGCAGGCATGCTGCATGTGCCCGAAGGCCGAGGCACCTTGCAGCGCATGATGGTCGAAGAAAACCTGCGCTTGGCTTGGGAAGTCCGCCCCAGCGCAGACAGCTTTGAGTCTGCACGCCAAGAGGTTTATCAGCGCTTTCCCCGTTTGCAAGAGCGTCGCCATCAATTGGCTGGCAACCTCTCGGGTGGCGAACAACAAATGCTGGCCATCGCACGCGCCTTGATCAATCGCCCCCAATTGCTGTTGCTCGATGAACCCTCCATGGGTTTATCCCCGCTCTTTCGGCATGAGGTGTTTCGAATTTTGGCCGACCTGCGCGATACCCGCATGGGCATTTTGCTGGTCGAGCAAAACGTGCGCAGCGCATTGCGACTGGCGCACCGCGCCCATGTGCTGTCTCAAGGGGTATTTACCGCCTCAGGCGATGCCAGTGAATTGGCCAACGACCCAGCCGTTGCAGCGGGTTATTTGGGACATGGTAAATTGAACCCCACCCTCTGATGGCACCCGCATCCGACTGACATTGAGTTCAACAACAGGAGACCTTCGCATGAAACGTTCTAGCCTTATCTTGGCCATGGTGGCAGCCGCTGTGCTGCCCCAATGGACCAGCGCCCAAACCAAGCCGCCCGTGAAAATTGGCTACATCAGCATCCTGACCGGTCCTTTGGCTGGTTATGGCAAAGCCCAAGAGCTGATGGTCAAACTCGCGGTCGAAGACGTCAACGCCAAAGGCGGCATCAACGGCAGCTTGTTGCAAGTCGACAGCGTCGACGCCACCATCGACCCTGGCCAGGCCGTGGTGATGTTTCGCAAATTTTTGGGCGAAGGCCACTTTGGCGTGATCGGGCCCATGACCGGCACCCAATGGGAAACGGTGAGTGCCTTGGCCAATCAATTGAACATGCCCGCCATCACCGCCACTGCCAGCAAGCCGGGTATCACGATCCGACCCTGGACGATTCGCATGCAGCCGCCAGACGACATCTACATTGGTGAAGGTTTTGCTTCCTTTGCCAAGCTCTACCCCAATGTCAAAAATGTGGTGATCACCGCCGATGTGCGCGAAGCCTCAGGCAAAGCCGGTGCAGAGGCCTTTGAAGCCCTGGCCAAAAAGGCCGGCATGAAAATTCTGGGCGTTGCCGAGTTTTCCACCCGCGCCACCGACCTCTCACCTGTGGCCATCCAAATCAAGGGGCTCAACCCCGATGCGGTGCTGGTCTCTGCCCTGGGCCCCAATGCACTGCAACTGGCCAAAGAGTTCAAAACCCAAAACATCACCGTGCCGGTGCTGGCCAACTCGCTGATATGGCCAGGCCCCTTTGTCAACACCGTGGGCGACGCAGGCCGCAACTGGCACACGATTGGTTTTACCACCCCCACCAGTTCCACCGGCGACAACGCGCTGAATTTATCGGCCGTCAAACGCTTCCAAGAGCGGGCCGATGCGTCGCTGGGCAAACCGGCCAACTCGGCCAATTGGTCGTTGAGTTACGACACGGTGTTGGCCTATGCGGACATGATGCGCAACGCCAAGATCGACGGCAACACCGACCCCAAGGTGGCGCGTGAAGCGATCAAAAACGAGTTCATGAAGATCAAATCCTTCAAAGGCATCCAGTCCTACGTCATGCGCGACACCGGCGACATGCACATCCCCGGTCGCGCCTTGGTCGCCGACACAGCCAAAAACGAGTGGCGCTTCGCCGACAAGTGACGCGGCCGCACCCATGAAATAGCCACCCAAGGGGTGGCTATTTCATGTCGAAGTGATTTCAAAACCCAAACAAAGCCGCCGGGTTGTCGGTCAATATTTTTTGCCGTGTCGATGCCTGTGGCGCCCAGTCCTTCAACAGGTTAAACAGCTCCACCGAACCGACCTTGTCAGCAAACGACAGGTGCGGATAGTCGCTGCCCCAAATGATGCGCTCTGGCGCAGCGTCGATCAGCGCTTGTGCCATGGGCAAGGCATCGGTAAAAAGCGGTGCGGTGGCCATGCGGTAAGTACCGGTGAACTTGACCCAGGTGCGGCCATTGCCGTGGCGCAATCGATCCAGCAGTTTGACAAAGCCCGCTTGCGCTGGCCCTTCACGGCCCAAGAACATGCCCATGTGGGCCAGGCTGTGGTCCACGCGCAATTGGTCCATCACCGGCAACAAGGCCTCGGTCAACCAGCCGGGCAATAAAAAGTCCAGGTGCCAGCCGATTTCGGCACAGCGCGCATCCAAAGTTTGGATGCGTGGCAGTAACTGGTCGACCAAACCGGCATCAAAGGGCTGTACCGGCGACACATTGATGCGCACGCCACGCACGCCCAGGGCATTCAAACGCACCAACTCCGCATCAGGCACATCTTCGTCCACATCCACAATGCCACGGCAATGCGCCGTGCCCACTGTTTCCATGGCCTGCAACATGCAGGTGTTGTCGCGGCCATAGGCGGAGGGCTGGACAAATACATACCGCACCAGCCCCAGGCTGCGGGCCAACTGTTGGTACTCGCTCCAGGGTGCGAGCGGCGGTGTGTAGCGCAATCCATCGGCATAAGGGTGGGCACCGGGTGGGCCAAACACGTGGAAGTGGGCATCACAGGCGTTGGCCGGGGCGGTAAAAGCGGGTGGGCCTTCTTCTTTGAGTGACATCAAGGTCTCCTAGGGGTCAAAATCATTGGCTGGTGGTGGCAATGCCCGCCCGGCGGATGACGTCGCCCCAACGGGCATGGTCTTTGGTCATGAACGCGCCAAAGTCAGCGGCCGATCCGCGCATCACCACGGCACCGTTGTCTTCCAATTTCTTTTGCAACTCGGGCGAGGCCAAGGTGCGATTGGCCGCTGCATTGATGTGGTTGATGATGGCCACCGGTGTGCCGGTGGGGGCCATCAAGCCATACCACACCGAGGCCACCATGCTGGGGTAGCCCAACTCGGTGAAGGTGGGCAAATCGGGCAGCAAGCCGTTGCGCTTGAGGCTGACGGCTGCAATGGGGCGCAGCTTGCCGCTTTTGATGTGGGGCATCAAAGAGGGGATGCCATCGAACATCATGTCCACCTGGCCACTGGCCACATCGAGCACGGCCGGGGCCGATCCTTTGTAGGGCACATGGGTCATGTTGATTTTGGCCTCGGTCTTGAGCAGTTCACCCGACAAATGCGGCGCGCTGCCGGTACCTGCGGAAGCGAAGCTCAAGGGTTTTTTCTGCGCCAGGGCCAACAGCTCTTTGACCGAGGTCACCGGCAACTGCGCGTTGACGGCGAGGATCATGGGGAACTCGGCCAAGGCCGCCACGGGCACCAGGTCTTTGAAGGGGTCGTAGGTGAGCTTTTCGTAAAAGTACGGCCCAATGCCGTGGGTGGAAATGCCCGCTTGCAATATGGTGTAACCATCGGTGGGCGCCTTGGCGACAAATGCGCTGGCAATGGTGCCATTCGCGCCGGCCTTGTTGTCCACGATGATGGTGGCACCCAGTTCTTTGCCAAACAAGTCCGACATGGACCGCGCCACAAAATCAGATGCCCCCGCAGGCGGCACGGTGACCACCACGCGCACCGGTTTGTCGGGGTATTTGCCAGCTTGGGCTTGCGCTCCAGCTTGCACACCCACCAACAGCGACAAAACCACCCCAAGCCCGCGTGTGAACAACATGATGCATTCCTCTGAAATTAAGAAACAAACAAACCATCGATGCAGCCCCTGTGCAGCAAGGCCCTGCCATGCCTCATTATGCGCAATGGCTGCGCCCCCAATGGCCCAGGCCCATGCCATACTCATTGCAATAAGGTGAATTCCATGCAAATACGACTGAGCGAAAACTTCAGGGCGGTTTTTTACGCGCCCTTTTATGCCACCCTGGCCTTGGGCCTGTTCGAACAACAAGGGCTGGACATCGAACTGGTGGACTCACCGTCCCCCGGCAGCGGCATTGCCGACATGGAAAAGGGCTTGATCGACGTGGTCTGGGGCGGGCCGCTGCGGGTGATCAAACAGCGCGACAGCCAAGCCCCCTCGCCGCTGGACTTGGTGGCTTTTTGTGAAGTGGCCGCCAAAGACCCATTTTTTTTGGTGGGGCGGCCCCAAAACACAGCGTTTGATTTGAGCCAACTCCAGCACATGCGATTGGGTACCGTCAGCGAAGTGCCCACCCCTTGGCTGTGCTTGCAACAAGAC
>CANJUS010000076.1:0-6366 GCA_947477505.1 Comamonadaceae bacterium
TGCCAGCGAGCAAGCGCGCAAACAAGGTGGGGCCTTCCAGCGCAATCGCTAACCCACGCAGCACCAGCATGGCAAAACCCATGATCAGCAATAAGTTGCCAAACAAGCCAAATTCTTCGCCATAGGCGGCAAAAATAAAGTCGGTCGTGCGCTCTGGAATGAAGTCCAAATGGGTTTGCGTGCCCTGCATGAAGCCCTTGCCAAAAATACCACCCGACCCAATGGCGATCATGCCCTGGATGATGTGAAATCCCTTGCCCAGCGGGTCGCGCCCCGGGTCGAGCAAGGTGCACACACGCTGCTGCTGGTACTCGCGCAAGAAGGGCCAGCGAAACCCATCGGCGCACAAGGTGGGCTCAAACCACACCAACAACACCACCCCCACCAAGCCCATCACCAGCGGCGGCAAAATCCATATCCACCGCAGGCCAGCAAAAAAGATCACGTACATGCCTGCAGCCAGCACCAAGATGGCAGTGCCCAAATCGGGTTGCTTGGCGATCAAACCCACGGGCACCACCAGCAACACGGTGGCGACAGCAAAGTCCAGCGATCGCAATTGCCCCTCGCGCTTTTGAAACCACCACGCCAGCATCAACGGCATCGCGATTTTGAGAATTTCACTGGGTTGGATCACCACCCCCACATGCAACCAACGGCGCGCGCCTTTTTTGGTCAGGCCAAACAAGGCCACCGCAATCAGCAAGGCCACGCCCACGGTGTACAGGGGCACGGCAAACGTCATCAAACGCTGGGGCGGGATTTGCGCCACCAGCACCATGATCACAAAGGCCAAGGACAGGTTGCGAAAGTGGTCCCAAAAGCGGGCACCGTTGGCAAAGCCCGAGGAGTACATGGTGATCAAGCCGGCCAGTGCCAGCGCCATCACGGCCAAGGCCAACTGGCTGTCATAGCCCCGAAAAACATGCGCCATGCGGTGCAAGAGGTGGGGCTTTTCGATCACGATGGGCATGGCGTGCGATTATCGGGCATGGCCATCACCCATTTGCTGTATTTGCACGGATTTCGCTCCTCCCCGCTGTCGGCCAAGGCCCAGCGGCTGGCCGCTTGGGTGCGCCGGCACCAACCGGGGCTGACTTGGTGGTGCCCCCAACTGCCCGCCTCGCCCCAAGCGGCGGCAACCCTCATCACCCAAGGCCTGCGCGATTGGCCCACCGACCACATGGCGGTGGTGGGCTCATCCTTGGGCGGCTTTTACGCCACCTGGGTGGCCGCCCGTTGGGGTTGCAAGGCGGTGCTGCTCAACCCGGCGGTGGACCCGGCACGCGATTTGGCCGCCCACATCGGGGTGCACCCCCAATGGCACCAACCGCAAGAACAGGTTTTCTTCCAAGCTGCGCATGTGGACGAACTGCGCGCGCTGTATGTGGGCCGGAGCCTGCCTTTGCGGACCCCAACCCAGGTTCAAGCGCCGGAGCTGGACGACCCCACCGAGGTGCTGGCCATCGTCGCCCAAGGCGACGAAGTGCTGGACTGGCGCGAAATGGTGGCGCGCTACCCACAGGCCACGCTGCGGCTGATCGCCGGCTCAGACCATGGCCTGAGCGATTTTGACGACCACCTGCCCGTGCTCACCCAATACCTGGGTTGGGGCAGCGCCATGCCGTGAAGCCGCAACTGGCGCTGTCGCATGGGACAATCTGCCCATGTATGCATTGTTTGAAGATGCCGGAAAATTTCTGACCGGCCGTGTCCTGTCTGAGGCCGAGGCTTCTGCCCAAATCGAGTTGGAAACGGGCAAACGCGTCAAAGTCAAGTCGGCCCAGGTGCTGATCAAGTTTGACCAACCCAGCCCCGCCGATTTGATGCGCGAATCCACCGCCTTGGCCCAAACCATTGAATTGGAGTTGGCCTGGGAGTTCGCGCCTGCCGAAGAGTTTGGTTTTACCGATTTGGCGCGCGAGTACTTCAGCGCCAACGCCAGTTTGGGCCAACAAGCCGCCACCTTGCTGCGCTTGTTTGAGGCACCCCATTACTTTCGCCGCGCCGGGCGCGGGCGCTTCAAAAAAGCCCCGGCCGAAGTGGTGCAACAAGCCCTGATAGCGATCGAGAAGAAAAAACAGCAACTGGCGCAAATTGACGCTTGGGCGCTGGCCTTGGGCGAGGGCCAATGCCCCGAAGCGGTGTTGACGCAGCTGTACAAAATCCTCTTCAAGCCCGACAAAAACGCCCCTGAATACAAGGCCGTGGTGCAAGCGGCGCGCGCGACCCAATTGGCGCCGCTGGCCTTGCTGCAACGCGCCGGGGCCATCACCTCGGCCTATCAGTTTCATTGGCAGCGGTTTTTGTTTGAAAACTTCCCCAAAGGCACGCAGTTCCCCCCGCTGCAAGCGCCCACGGCCAGCGCGGCTTTGCCACTGGCCAGCGTGCAGGCCTATTCGATTGACGACTCGCAAACCACCGAAATCGACGACGCCTTGTCGGTGCAAGGCCTGGGCAGCGCGCACATCACCGTGGGCATCCACATTGCCGCCCCAGGCTTGGCGCTGCAACCGGGGGATGCCATCGACCAGGTCGCACGCCAGCGCTTGTCCACCGTCTACATGCCCGGCCACAAGATCACCATGTTGCCCGACGCCGTGGTGCAGCACTACACCTTGCAAGAGGGGCGCGCCTGCCCCGCGCTGTCTTTGTATGTGCAGTTCGATGCCGCTACTTTGGCCATCACCGACACGCAAACCCGCTTGGAGCAAGTGCCCATTGCCGCCAATTTGCGCCACGACCAGCTCGACGATGTGGTCACCCCTCAGTGGCTCGACGACCCCGGCTTTAGCCACCCGGCCGGTGTGAGCGAGCCCGCCATGCCGCGGGCGCAACTGGCCTTTTTGCACCGCTTGGCCCAGCACCTCAAAGCCCAACGCGAAGTGGTGCGTGGCAAGCCCGAGACCTTCAACCGGCCCGACTACAACTTCCGTCTGTCGCGGGTCGGTGATGCGCCACCCCAAGGCGACGAGAGCGTCAGCATCAGCGTGCGCCAGCGCGGCGCAGCGCTGGACCTGATCGTGGCCGAAGCCATGATCTTGGCCAACAGCACTTGGGGCCAATGGATGGCCAGCCTGGGTGTGCCCGCCATCTACCGCAGCCAAGCCAGCTTGGCCCCGGGCATCAAGGTGCGCATGGGCACCAAAGCCTTGCCCCATGCCGGCATTGGCGTGCCCTCCTATGCCTGGAGCACCTCTCCCCTGCGCCGCTACACCGACATGGTCAACCAGTGGCAGCTCATCGCTTGCGTGCGCCACGGTGCCACAGCGGCGCTGGCCGCGCCCTTCAAGCCCAAGGACGCGGCGCTGTTTTCCATCATCTCGGCTTTTGAAGCGGCCTACAGTGCCTACAACGGGCACCAAGCCAGCATGGAGCGCTTTTGGACCTTGCAGTGGCTGCGCCAAAACCAAACCCAAGAGATCAACGCCGATGTGATCAAAACCATGCCCGGCATGCCCGTGCTGGTGCGTGCCCAGCAGTTGCCGCTGGTGTTGAACCTGGTGGGTGCGCCGCCTGCCATCGCCCGTGGCACGCCTGTGCGATTGCGCCTGGGCCCCATTGACGACATCAGCCTGGACGTGCAAGGCCATTTTGTCGCCTTGCTCGAGGTCCAACCCGGCCCAGACCCCGTGGGCGAGGCAGAGTCCGACGACGATGAGGCGGCTGGGCCCATCGCCATCGCGCTCGACCTCAACGACGCCGATGGCGAGCCAGCGGCCGCACCCAACGCCTAGTCATGTGGCAGCGCTGGACACCGTTGCAAATTGCCCTGGGCATCTCTTTCGGGGTGCACGGCTTGCTGCTGAGCCTGCGCGTGGCCGACCCCGAGCGCTTTGACCGCTTGTTCCAGACCAGCCCCCTCGAAGTGATCTTGGTCAACACGCGCGCCAAGTCCGAAGAAACCATACAGCCACAGGCGCTGGCCCAAACCCGCTTGGCCGGTGGCGGTGACGCCGAACAAGGCCGCGCCCGCTCGCCCCTGCCCAGCGCCGCCATCAGCACCGAAGGCGATCAGCTCGAGCCCACGGCGGCCGAAACGCTGGCCGCGCTGCGGCTCAAACAGTCGATCTTGCTCAGCCAAATCAAAGCCAGCCTGGCCTTGTTGCCCGAGACCCAAAACATGCCAGAGCGGGCGCAACAAACGGCGCAAGAGGCCAAGCGCCAGCAGTTGCTCAAATTGCTGGCCGAGATCGAGCAGCGCATCGAACAAGACAACGCCAAGCCGCGCAAACGCTACATCAGCCCCAGCACACGCGAGGTGGTGTATGCCCAGTACTATGACAATTTGCGCCACCAAATCGAGACCCATGGCACACGTTACTTTCCACAGCTGGATGGCCAGAAACTCTATGGCGAGCTGACCATGATCATCACCGTCAACGCCAAAGGCCAGGTGTTGACCGCAGAGGTGGTCAGCAGCTCGGGCCAGCGCGCCTTGGACATGCGCGCCGTGGCCATCGCCCGCAGCGCGGGTCCATTTGGCGCATTTGATGCGCAGATGCGCCAAAGCGCCGACCAATTGGCGATGGTGGCGCGCTTTCAGTTCAGCCGCGACGGCAACTTTTTGACCCGTTGACATGCGCTGGCCCAGCCTGCCCTCTTGTCGCCACCCGCTTGCACGTTGGTTGGTCTTGGTGCTGATCGCAGGACTGGGGCTGCAATTGTTTTTTGTGCTGCGCATCGCCGCCATGGCTTGGTGGAACCCGGCCTCGACCAGCTTTCAGCGCTCTGAGGTTTGGCGCATCGTGCAAAACAAACACAGCTTGCCTTGGCGCCAACAGTGGCAGCCCTATGAGCGCATTTCGGTGCACCTCAAACGTGCTGTGGTGGTCTCGGAGGACGACATCTTTGCCCAGCACGACGGCGTTCAATGGGATGCCATCGAAAAAGCCTGGACGCAAAACAGCCGTGCCCAACAAAAAGCGGCCCAAAGCCAACACACGCGCAACACCAGCCCAAAGATCGTTGGCGGCTCCACCATCACCCAGCAACTGGCCAAAAACCTGCTGCTCTCGGGCGAGCGCACCTGGGTGCGCAAAGCACAAGAGTTTGTCTTGACCCTGGCCTTGGAAGCTTTGCTGAGCAAACGGCGCATTTTGGAGATTTACCTCAACAACGTTGAATGGGGCGAAGGCGTGTTCGGGGCCGAAGCCGCCGCCCAACACTACTTTGGCAAATCCGCCCAACAGCTCAGCGAATGGGAAGCGGCCCGCTTGGCCGTCATGCTGCCCCGCCCCAAATACTTTGAACGCTTGCCGCGCTCCGCCTATTTGACCCAGCGCACCGAAGTGATCGTCGCCCGCTTGGGCGCGGCACGCTTGCCCTGATGGAGCCGCCCATGCGCATCCTTGGCATTGATCCGGGCTTGCAAACCACCGGTTTTGGGGTGGTCGACGCCGAAGGTGCCCAACTGCGATATGTGGCCAGCGGCACCATCCGCACCCAATCAGCGGCACGCGCCGATCTGCCTGCGCGGCTCAAGCTGTTGTTTGACGGCATACACGCCGTGGTGGCGCGTTACCAACCGCAAGCGGCGGTGGTCGAGATCGTGTTTGTCAACGTCAATCCACAGGCCACCTTGTTATTGGGCCAAGCGCGGGGCGCTTGTTTGACGGCCTTGGTCAACGCCAATTTACCGGTGGCCGAGTACACCGCTTTGCAAATGAAAAAGGCCGTGGCCGGTCATGGCAAAGCGGCCAAGGCACAGGTGCAAGAAATGGTCAAACGCTTGCTGAATTTGCCCGGCCTGCCTGGGCCCGACGCCGCCGACGCCTTGGGCTTGGCCATCATGCACGCCCATGCGGGCCGGGGCTTGGCCCTGCTGCAATCGGCCGGCGCCCCACGCAGCAAATCCAGCGCCGTTTTTCGCGGGGGGCGCAGCGGCTGAGGCCAGCGACGGCGCTACAAACGCTCCAAAATCAACACGGTGAAAAACACCAGCGCAGCGCCCAGGGTAAAGCGCAATAACTTCCAACCCCACAGCCGGTAACGGGTTTCGCCGGTGGCAATAAAAGTGGCAAACAACAAGGCCGAAACCAACAATAAAAACAGCACCAACCAGCGCAGCAAAAGCATGGTGTTTTACCAAGCAGGGGCCAACTGCGCCAACCCGCGCGGGGCTTGGCGCTCATCGGCAAAACTGACCACCTCATGGGCTTGTGGACGGCTGAGCAACTCGCGCAGCAAGCGGTTGTTCAAGGCGTGGCCTGAGCGAAACGCGCTGTAGGCCGCGAGCAATGGGCGGCCGAGCAAATACAAGTCGCCCATGGCGTCGAGAATTTTGTGTTTGACGAATTCGTCGTCGTAGCGCAGGCCTTCGCTGTTCAAAATTTTGTAGTCGTCCATCACGATGGCATTGTCCAA
>CANJUS010000077.1:0-6336 GCA_947477505.1 Comamonadaceae bacterium
CGCGCTCTTTGGGGTCTTGGATCAGCTCTTGCTCGATGGCTTTATCGACCTCGGGCGTGGCACCCCGCGGTCGGGTACCGGCCAGCGGCCGAATGGTGACCTTGCGCCCTGCACTTTTGTCAGCGGCTTGACCTGGGGCGGGGCTGACTTGCTCCAAACGCACCAGAATTTCAGGCGATGCCCCCACCACATGAAAGTCGCCCAAGTGGTAGTAATACATATAGGGGCTGGGGTTGAGCGAGCGCAAAGCGCGGTACAGCGACAAGGGGCTTTCGGTGTAGCGCTTTTTCAATCGCTGACCCACTTGCACCTGCATGAACTCGCCCGCCTCGATCAAGCCTTTGGCGCGCTCGACCGCCTTTAAATAGTCGGCCTTGGCAAATTCACGCTCCAATGGGTGACTGGCGCTGGGGCGCAGCTGGGGGGCGCTGACCGAATATTTCAGCAAGTCTTTGAGTTCGCGCAAGCGTTTTTTGCCATTGGCATAAGCCTCGACCTCACCTGGGTCGGTGTAGACCATCAAATACAGCTTGCCCGACAGGTTGTCGATGACCGCCAACTCCTCGGTTTGCAGCAGCATGATGTCGGGGCAACCCAGGCTGTCCGGGGGGCAAGTGGCCTCTAATTTTTTTTCGATGTGGCGCACCGTGTCATACCCAAAATAACCGGCCAAGCCGCCGCAAAAACGCGGCATGCCCGGGCGCAAAGCGACCTTGAAGCGTTTTTGGTAACGCTCGATGAAGTCCAAGGGGTTGCCGTGGTCGGTCTCCACCACCACCCCGTCTTTGACCACTTCGGTCATCGCCTGTTCGCCAAAACCCGTCGAGCGCAACCAGGTGCGTGCCGGCAGGCCAATGAAGCTGTAGCGCCCAAAACGCTCGCCACCCACGACGGATTCCAGCAAAAAACTGTACTTCCCGCCGTCTTTGGCAAAAGCCAACTTGAGGTAGAGCGAGAGCGGGGTTTCCAAATCGGCAAACGCCTCGGCCATAAGGGGAATGCGGTTGTGGCCTTGCAAGGCCAGGCTTTTGTATTCGAGTTCGGTGATCACAGAGAGAGCCTCCACAGCTCAGCCCCACAGGGGCGTTCAATCCAGGGAAAGACCCGTCAATGGGTCAAAAAAAGGGGGATGGGGAGGCCGAGGGGAAAAGGTTCAATGCGCCCGCACGGCCAGGTCAACGCGGCGACGCCAGGGCCAAGCTCCCCGGTCGCTGCAACCTGTGATGGTGATGCGGTGTATGAACATGGCGCGCAGTGTACCAAACGCGTCCAAGCTCATGGTGCGGGCGCGCGCAGCCACACCCAAGATTGACCATCGTGGATCTGCTGGCAGTTGTCCACATGCGCCAAGGCGGGCACGGCATGGATGGGCTCGCCATGGTTGTAACCATAGGTCACCAGCACCAAAGGGCAACCCGCCGCATCGGCGGCCTGGGCATCGTTGCGCGAGTCCCCCACCATCAAGGTGCGCACAGGTTCGCTGCCCAAGGCGCGACAGGTTTCTAACAAGGGCAAGGGGTCGGGTTTTTTGCGCGCAAACGAATCCCCGCCAAACACCCACCGAAAAAACCCATGCAAGCCCTTGGCCTGCAACAAGTCGTTGGCAAACGCCACGGGTTTGTTGGTCAGGCAAGCCATGGGCAAACCCATGCTGCGCCAAGATTGCAAGGCCTCAAGCACCCCCGGGTACACCTCGGAATGCTGCCCATTGAGCCGGGCGTAATGGTGCTGGTAGCGCTGCCATGCGGGCTCATACAGGTTGTCCACCGATCGGCCCGCGCAACGCTGTTGACCGGGCAAGCCCAGTTGGTGGTCAAGCACGCTGCGGATCAAATGTTCGGACCCCTGCCCCACCGCGTGCGCCACCACCTCGGTGGTGGCCAGTGGCAAATCCATATCGCCCAACATGCGGTTGATGGCCGCGGCAAAGTCCCCCAAGGTGTGCACCAAGGTGCCATCGAGGTCGATCATGATGGCTTGGATGGCCATGGGCAAGTCTCCAGTGGGGTCGCAGGCCCGCATGCTAGCCCAGCGGCCAGGGTCGAATCGGCGCAAGGTCATTGACCTGACCCCCTGTCAGAGCAAACATGCCGCTTTAAAATAGGGTCTTCTTACTGATGTGCGTTTGTTTTAATGAACGCCAAAGCACCCATGACATTCCCCACAAGCGCACGCCAGCGTGCCCGTTACCCCGACCTTTGGCTTTCCACTTCGGTCTGCCTGGGTTGGTTCGTTTTTGCCGGCGCAAGCATGGCCCAAGCCCCCCAACCCGCGCCAGCCAAACCGGCCCTCACCGTCTCGGTGGGCAGCCCCAGCGTGCAAACCTTGCCCATGCAAACCAAAGCCAACGGCAATATCGCCGCTTGGCAAGAAGCCAGCGTGGGCACCGAAATCGGCGGTTTGCGCCTGACCGAGGTGCGGGTCAATGTGGGCGATGTGGTCAAGGCTGGCCAGGTGCTGGCGGTGTTCAATGCTGCGCCCGTGCAAGCCGACTTGGCCCAGGCCCAGGCCAACTTGAGCCAAGCCCAAGCCGCGGCCAATGAAGCGCGGGCCAATGCCGAGCGCGCGCGCGGTCTGCAACCCACGGGGGTGATCAGCGCCCAGCAGTATGTGCAATACATCACCGCCGAAGAAACCGCCGTGGCCCGCGTGGCGGCGACCAAGGCCAGTGTGGACAGCCAGCTATTGCGCTTGCAGCAAACCCAGGTGCTCTCCCCTGACAGCGGCATCATTGCCGCGCGCAGCGCATCGGTGGGCGCAGTGCTTGCGCCGGGCACCGAGTTGTTTCGCCTGATCCGCCAAGGTCGGCTGGAGTGGCGCGCCGAAGTCACGGCCAGCGAGTTGGGGGCCATCAAGCCCGGCATGAGTGCGCGCATTTTGACCGCCAGCGGTGCGAGCTTGACGGGTCGGGTGCGCATGCTCGGCCCCACCGTGGATCCGCAAACCCGCCAAGCCCTGGTCTATGTGGACTTGCAAGCCGCCAGCGCGGGTCAAGCCCCGGCCTTGGCGGGCATGTACGCCAATGGCAGCATCGAGCAAGGCGCCAGCCGCGCCTTGACTGTGCCGGCCCTGGCTGTGGTCAGCCGCGATGGTTTTAACTTTGTCATGCAACTCAAAGCCGACAACCGCGTGGGCCTGATCAAGGTGCAAACCGGCCGCCGAGTGGGCGAACAGATTGAAATCACCCAGGGCCTGTCTGAGGGCGTCAAGTTGGTCACCCAAGGGGCCGGCTTTTTGAACGAAGGTGATGTGGTTCGGGTCGCCCCATGATCAACGTCTCCTCTTGGTCGATCAAAAACCCGATCCCTGCGGTCATGCTGTTTGTCATGCTCTGCTTCGCAGGCATGGTGTCCTTCGGTTCGATGAAGGTGCAAAACTTTCCCGACATCGACCTGCCCACCATCACCGTCACCGCCAGCTTGCCTGGCACCGCACCGGCGCAAATGGAAACCGAGGTGGCACGCAAGATCGAAAACACCATCGCCGCGCTGCAAGGCTTGAAGCACATCACCACCCGGGTGCAAGACGGCAGCGCCACCATCAGCGCCGAGTTCCGCTTAGAAAAACCCATCCAAGAAGCCTTGGACGATGTGCGCTCTGCGGTCAACCGCATCCGCAGCGACTTGCCCGGCGACATGAAAGACCCGGTCATCACCAAGCTGGACCTGGCCGGTCAACCCATCTTGGCCTACACCTTGCGATCGAGCCGCATGGACAGCGAAGCCCTGTCTTGGTTTGTCGACGACCAAATTGCCCGCAAACTGTTGTCGGTGCGCGGCGTGGGCGCGGTCAACCGGGTGGGCGGTGTGGAGCGCCAAATTCACATTGCCCTGGACCCGCAGCGACTGCAAGCGCTCAATGCCAGCGCGGCCGATATCTCGCGCCAACTCAAGCAAATGCAGTCCGACAGCTCGGGCGGGCGCACCGATGTGGCCGGGGGCGAACAACCGGTGCGCACCTTGGGCAATGTGGCTGATGCGCAAGCCCTGGCGCGCATGTCTTTGACCTTGGCCGATGGGCGACGCCTGCGCTTGGACCAAGTGGCCAGCATCAGCGACACCGTGGCCGAGCCGCGCTCTGCGGCCCAACTCAATGGCCAACCTGTGGTGGGCTTTGAGGTCTCGCGCAGCCGCGGGGCCAGTGAAATCGAGGTCGGCCAAGCGGTTAAAAAAGTGCTCTCTGAATTGCGTGCCACCCACCCCGACATCGAAATGACCGAAGCGTTTGACTTTGTCACGCCCGTGGCAGAGGAGTACCAAGGCTCTTTGCATTTGCTCTACGAAGGGGCCATCTTGGCGGTGCTGGTGGTGTGGCTTTTTTTGCGCGACTGGCGGGCCACTTTTGTGTCTGCCGTGGCCTTGCCTTTGTCGGTGATACCGGCCTTCATCGGCATGCATGTCTTGGGCTTTTCCATCAACGTGGTCACCTTGTTGGCCTTGTCGCTGGTGGTGGGTATTTTGGTGGACGACGCCATCGTCGAGGTGGAAAACATCGTGCGCCATTTGCGCATGGGCAAAACCCCTTACCAAGCCGCGATGGAAGCGGCCGACGAAATTGGACTGGCTGTGATCGCCACCACGTTCACCTTGATCGCGGTTTTTTTGCCCACCGCTTTCATGGCGGGCGTGCCAGGCAAGTTTTTCAAACAGTTTGGCTGGACGGCGTCGCTGGCGGTGTTCGCCTCTTTGCTGGTGGCGCGGGTGCTCCCCCCCATGATGGCGGCCTACATGCTGCGCCCCATCGTGCATGCCGAGTCGCCACCGGCATGGATGGCGCGCTACCTGCGCATGGCCCAGTGGTGTTTGCGCCACCGCTGGTGGACGGTGCTGGGTGCGCTGGCGTTTTTTGTCGGCTCTCTGTCCTTGGTGCCTTTGTTGCCCACGGGCTTCATACCGCCCGACGACAACAGCCAGACCCAGATTTACCTGGAGCTGCCCCCGGGCACCAAACTGGCCCAAACCCAGGCCAGCGCAGAGGCCGCGCGCAAACTGGTCAGCCAAGTGCCCCACGTCAAAAGCATTTACACCACCATTGGTGGTGGCGCAGCCGGTGCGGATCCGTTTGACCCATCGGGTGCGGCCGAGACCCGCAAAGCCACCCTCACCTTGTTGATGAGCGAGCGCGGACAACGCCCACGCAAGCAAGTCATTGAGCAGCAAATCCGCCAAGCACTCACCGCCTTGCCTGGGGTGCGCAGCAAAGTGGGTTTGGGTGGCTCGGGCGAAAAATACATCTTGGTACTGACCGGTGAGAACCGCGAGGCACTGCTCAGCTCGGCGCAGGCCATCGAGCGCGAGTTGCGGCTCATCCCCGGCTTGGGCAATGTGGCGTCCAGCGCCAGCCTGGTGCGCCCCGAGGTGGTGGTGGTGCCCGACTTCGCCCTGGCCGCTGACCTGGGGGTGACCAGCGCGGCGATTGGCGAGACTTTGCGCATTGCCACCTCTGGCGACTACGACGCGGGGCTGGCCAAACTCAACTTGGACCAACGCCAAATCCCCATCGTGGTCAAACTGCAAGACGACGCACGCCAAGACCTCGACACCTTGGGGCGGCTCAGTGTGCCGGGCAAACGCGGGCCGGTCATGCTGGCCCAGGTCGCGCACATCGGCATGGGCTCGGGGCCGGCGGTCATTGACCGCTATGACCGCTCGCGCAACATCAAATTTGAAATTGAACTGTCCGGCCTGCCCCTGGGTGAGGTGGCCGAGCAAGTGAAAAACCTCGCCGCCGTGAAAAATCTGCCCGCGGGCATTGCCGTGGTCGAGGTGGGCGATGCAGAGGCCATGGGCGAGTTGTTTGCCAGCTTTGGCTTGGCCATGCTCACCGGGGTGCTGTGCATTTACATTGTGCTGGTGCTGTTGTTCAAGGGCTTTTTGCACCCGCTGACCATCTTGGCCGCATTGCCCTTGTCGTTGGGTGGCGCTTTTGTGGGCTTGCTGCTGGCCAATAAAAGCTTTTCCATGCCGTCCTTGATTGGCTTGATCATGCTGATGGGCATAGCGACCAAAAACTCCATCTTGCTGGTGGAGTACGCCATCGTGGCCCAACGCGACCAGGGCATGGGCCGCTGGGACGCTTTGATCGACGCCTGCCACAAACGTGCACGCCCCATCATCATGACCACCATCGCCATGGGGGCGGGCATGTTGCCGCTGGCCCTGGGCTGGGGGCTGGCCGATCCGAGCTTTCGCTCACCCATGTCGATCGCTGTGATTGGCGGTCTGATCACCTCCACCGTGCTGAGCCTGCTGGTCATCCCCGTGGTCTACAGCCTGCTCGATGGCATGCGCCTGGGCTGGAGCGTGCGCTGGCGCAAGTGGCGCGGCACGGCCTGAG
>CANJUS010000078.1:0-6335 GCA_947477505.1 Comamonadaceae bacterium
ACCCGCAGGCGAAGCGCGCGGTACCGCTAAGGCCTTCCCAACCGAACTGGCCCAAGCCATCGAACGGCTGAAAATCCCAGCCGATGCTTTGAGCGTGGTGATCCTCGACCCGCAACGGCCAGAGCCTGCGCTGTGGCAGCACCGACCCGAGGTCAGCGTCAACCCCGCTTCCCTGATGAAGCTGATCACCACCACCGCGGCGCTGGACTTGCTCGGCCCCGCGTTCACATGGAACACGCCTGGTTATGTGGATGGGCCGATCAAAGATGGCGTGCTGCAAGGCAATGTTTACCTGCGCGGCCAAGGCGACCCGCGCTTGGTGGTCGAGCGGCTGTGGCTGCTGCTGCGCCGCTTGCAGGCCATGGGTGTGGCGCGCATCCAAGGCGACATCGTCCTCGACCGCAGCGCCTTTGCCCTGGCCGCGCGCGACCCCGCCAGCTTTGATGGTGAGCCACTGCGGCCCTACAACGCCGCGCCCGACGCACTGCTGATCAACTTCAAATCCATCGTGCTGGGCTTTGTGCCCGATGCGGCGGCCAAGTTGGCGCACGTGCAACTCGACCCGCCTTTGGCCGGCGTGACCCACACGCCCAGCGTGCCCTTGGTCGGTGGCCCCTGCAGCGATTACCGCGCCAGCTTGCGCGCTGACTTTCAAGACCCCGAGCGCATCCGGTTGCTCGGCAACTACCCGGCCAGCTGTGGCGAGCGCGCTTGGCCCCTGGCCTATGCCGACCCGGCCAGCCACAGCCGCCGCGCCGTGGCCGCCATGTGGCAGCTCGTTGCGGGTGCGCAAGCCTTGAGCGGCAGCGTGCGCGAAGGGCCCGTGCCCGCCGATCTGCGCCCCCTGTTTCAGTTCGAGTCGGCCCCGCTGGGCGAGTTGATCCGTGACATCAACAAGTTCAGCAACAACGTGATGGCCCAACAACTGTTTTTAACGCTCAGCCTGCAGCAGCGCGGCGTGGGCAGTTTGGAGGGCTCGCGTGACGTGGTGCTGCGCTGGTGGCGCGAGCGTTTGGGCGAGCACGCGCCGGTGCTCGACAACGGCTCTGGCCTGAGCCGCGAAGAGCGCAGCTCTGCCCTGGGCCTGGCGCGCTTGCTGCTGTGGGTTCAGCGCAGCCCCATCCAAGCTGAACTGGTGGCATCGCTGCCCTTGAGTGGGCAAGACGGCACCTTGCGCCGCAGCCGCGCCCAGGCCAGCGCACACCTCAAAACCGGCAGCCTGCGCGATGTCTCAGGGGTGGCGGGCTATGTGCACAGCCCCGGCGGCAAAACCCTGGTGTTGGTGGCCCTGGTCAACAGCCCCCAAGTCAGTGGGGCGAACGCACGGGCCCTGTTTGATGTGTTGGTGGACTGGAGCGCCAAGCAGGCCGACCGCACTGGGCGGCCGTGATCAGTTGATCCAAGCGGCAGTGCGCATCTTCCCCAAGGCCTGATAGTAAAACTGGCCATGCATGGATGGCGTGAAGTTAATGCCGTCGGCGTACACATACGTGCCCGGGTTGGCACCCCCCAATGTGTCGGTGGTGCACAAAGCGGCTGTCAGTCGGCCCGCGGGTGTTGTGCCCACCACCGTGGCAGGCTTGAGGCCCGTGCCAATGCTTTTGGCATTGATGATGGTCGAGGTCGCTGTATTGGCCGCACAGACCGCGCTGGAGCGGTTGGCAAATGTGGTGTTGTTCCCATCGGTCAGTGTGTTGACCACGCCAGCGAGTTCCGCATACACAATCGGGTTGTTGATGGTCGAGCCAAAGGTGGCCTGGATGCGGGCCAACCCCTCAGAACCCATCGATTTATAGCTGGAGCCGGTGTCATAACTGAGGTTTTGTAACAAGGTGGCATAGCCAGTTTCTGCGGCCCACGGGCTGCGCCCCACGTTTGGGGGCCCAAGGATGAGCACATACTTGGCGCCGGCATTGGTCAAACGCTTGACTTGCACGGCCAAGGCGTCGGCAGCCGCTTGCATTTGCACATTGATTGCCGCGGTGGTGGTCAGTGCACCGCCCAAGGCCGTTTGAACAGCGTCCAAGCCGGCATAAGGCGTGGTGGCATCGACGGTCATGCCACGGATACCGGTGGCCATGATGTCACCGGTGCCGATGGAGACGACAAACAAGTCATTTGACGTGGGTGCACCCTGGGCCAAAAACAAATCAATTTGCGCTTGCAAGTTGTAAGCGCAGTAGGCGTTGTCCGCGGCAGCGCCTGCGCGGGTGGCCTTGTTGGCAGCCACTTTTTGACAGCCCCTGGCATCAGCCACTTGCACGGTGCCGTCGGTTGGTTCAGTGGTCCCCGTGCCAAAAGCCGCAGCGCCCGACACCAAGGCCCCGAACTCGCCATAGCTGTATGCGCCCGTGCTGGGCAAACGACCTGCCGCACTCAAATTGTCCAAAGCATAAGTGACTGTTGAAAATCCAAAATAACTGGCCAGTGCTTCAACAAAGGTGGTGCTGGTGTTAAAGGCCGTGGCCGTCTCCACCTGGTTAACGGTGAAGCGGTACTTGGTGTTGGCATTGTTGGCGTCCACCCGCCCCGTTTGCCCCACATCCACCAAGGCATCCCCAAAGGCCACGATGCGGGTCGGGGTGATGGGCTCATAGGTGCTGGCCGAGCCACAGCTCAATAAGCTGAGCGTGCCGGCGGTCAAGGCGACAAAAGCCAAAAAGCGAGCTAAGCGGTGCGACTGTTGCATGGTGGCATTCTGGGCAGGGGCAAACCCCGAGTTTAACGATTGTCCAAGGGGCTGGGTGGCGTGGCGGCGGCGGCGCGTTGCAGCCGGTCGCGCACGCCATCCCAATCTGCGTCGGCGGGCGGGGGATCGACCCAAATTTCAGCCACCCCATCTTCGTCGCATTGGCGCAGCCACGCAAACAAAATCTGCGCGGCTTGTGCCGCGCTGTCGGGCATGGGGTGGTGTTGCAGCCCTGGCCCCGCCACTGCCTGGCGTGACCAAACCGCACAACGAGACCCCTGGGGCAAAGCACCAGCAGCTAGCCTGGCGTGCATTTGCGCAGGCGTGAGCAAGCGCACCGTGGCACGTGGCGCGTAGTGCGCCGCCAGCGTGCCCGAGGCCTTGGGGGCGGATGCCGCCTGGGCAAGCACTGCGCCCCCGATGGGCCACACGGTTTGCCCTGCGGCGGCGCTGAGCACGTCCTGCGCCAGCATGCCCGGGCGCAGCAACACAGGGACACCACGGCTGCAATCCACGATGGTTGACTCAATGCCCACCGCACACGCGCCACCGTCGAGCACCAGCAAGTCGCTGCCCAGTTCTTGCACCACATGGGCCGCCGTGGTGGGGCTGACGCGGCCAAAGTGGTTGGCGCTGGGGGCGGCCACACCGCTCACACCCAAGGCCAGCGCTTGTTGCAACAACGTGCGCGCCACCGGGTGAGATGGGCAGCGCAAGCCCACCGTGGCTTGGCCACCTGCGGCTTGCTCGGCCACGCCGGCGCGGCGCGGCAAGATCAGCGTCAACGGACCGGGCCAAAAAGCGCCCATCAAGCGGCGGGCAAATTCGGGCACCTCGCTGGCAAACACCGCCACCTGGTCGATGCCCAACACATGCACGATCAGCGGGTGGTCGCTGGGTCGGCCCTTGGCGGCAAACACCTTTGCCACAGCGGCAGGGTTGTGGGCATCGGCCCCCAAGCCATACACGGTCTCCGTGGGCAACCCGACCAAACCGCCATCGCGCAGGCATTTGGCGGCTTGGGCCACCGCTTGCGCATCGGTGCCGGGGTAAATCATGCGCAACTCACCACGGTGATAGATCCAGGCATTGCGCCGCTTGGCGGGCCACGGCACGCGCTTGCCCCAGTGTGGCTGCGGTGCACGTGAGGTGGCCCATCTTGCGCCCCGCCCGGGGTTGGGTTTTGCCATACAGGTGCAGATGAACGCCGGGCAGGGCCAGCACCGCGGCCCAATCGGGTTCGCGCGCGCTCTCGCCTGGTGGCACCGGCGGGTCAGTGGACACAGCCGCAGGCCACCACAAGTCGCCCAACACATTGAGCATCACCGCCGCGCTGTGGGCCCGGGGTTGCACCAAGGGCAAATGGGCCATGCAGCGCACTTGCAATTCAAACTGCGACACATCGCAACTGTCAATGCTGTGGTGCCCGCTGTTGTGCGGGCGCGGGGCGATTTCGTTGACCACCAAAGCACCAGGGCCGCCCCGGGTGTCGGGCTGCAAGACAAAAAACTCCACGCACAGCACCCCCACGTAGTCCAGGCCTTGGGCCACCTCGCGCGCTGCGGCCAGGGCTTGGGCTGCCAGCGCTGGGTCAAATGCGCCATCTCCCACCTCGGTCACGGCCAAGATGCCGTCGCGGTGCACATTCGCCTGCACCGGCAAGTGCACCATCTGGCCGTCGTGTCCACGCGCCAACACCACCGAGCATTCGCCAGCCAAGGGCAGCCGTTTTTCCAGCACACACACGGTGGCGCTGGCCGCTGCACCGACTGGCCCGCCCGCTTGCATGGCCTGCCAAGCCGCGCCCAACTCGGCGCGGTTGGCCACCCGCGCTTGGCCCTTGCCGTCGTAGCCCATGCGGGCGGTTTTGAGGATGCCCGGCAGCAATGCCTCGCTCACCGCCGCCACGTCGGCGGCGCTGGTGAGCACCGCGTGTGGGGCCACAGGCACGCCGCAGCGGGCGAAATGCGCCTTTTCTTGGGCCCGGTCTTGCGCCACCGCCACCGCAGCGGCAGCGGGTGACACCGGCCGGCTTTGGGCCAACTGGGCCAAGGCTTGGGCGGGCACGTTTTCAAATTCGGTGGTGATGGCTGCGCACTGCTGGGCCATTTGCGCCAAGGCCTGCGGGTTCAGGTAATCGGCGCACAGGTGCAAATGGCTGACCAGCCCCGCCGGGCTGTGCGGATCGGGGTCGAGCACAGCGGTTTGGTAGCCCATGGTTTGCGCGGCATGCGCCCACATGCGGCCCAACTGACCACCACCGAGCACACCGAGCATGGACCCCGGTGGCAAGGCTTTGCGCACCAACCCGGTCGGTGGGCTCACGCCAAAGGGGGCAGCGCCATTTGGCGCGCTGCGTCGGTTTGGCGTTGCCGAAAAGCCTGCAAAGCTTGGGTCAAGGCGGGGTTGGCGTGCGCCAGCATGGCCACCGCAAACAAGGCCGCATTGGCCGCCCCGGCCTGTCCAATGGCAAAGGTGGCCACCGGAATGCCCTTGGGCATTTGCACGATGCTGTGCAGCGAATCCACCCCTTGCAAATGCTTGCCCGGCACCGGCACACCCAACACCGGCAGCGTGGTTTTGGCCGCCAACATGCCCGGCAAATGCGCCGCGCCGCCAGCCCCCGCAATGATGGCGCGCAGGCCCCGTGACTGCGCGTCTTGGGCGTAGGCAAACATATCGTCGGGCATGCGGTGGGCCGAAACCACCCGGGTTTCGAAGGGGACACCAAATTCCTGGAGAATCAGGGCTGCGTGTTGCATGGTGTCCCAGTCTGAACTGGAGCCCATGACAACGCCCACGTGTGGTTGTGTCATGTTGTAGGGCAGACAAGCTGCGTGTGGTCAATGTTGAATTTTAAGGTTTCACCCCGGACACCCCCATGATTGATGTGACTGTTGAAAATTTCGAAACCGAAGTGCTGCAAGCTTCGGCCCAAATCCCTGTGCTGGTTGACTTTTGGGCGCCCTGGTGCGGCCCGTGCAAATCGCTCGGCCCCGTGCTGGAAAAGTTAGAGGCCGATTACGGTGGTCGCTTCAAACTGGTCAAGATCAACTCCGATGACGAGCAGCAACTGGCCCAGGCCTTTGGCGTGCGCTCCATTCCCACCTGCGTGCTGCTCAAAGGCGGCAAGCCCGTCGACGGCTTCATGGGCGCGTTGCCCGAGGGCAAGGTGCGCGAGTTTTTGGAAAAAAACCTGCCCAGCGCCGACGAATTGGTCGCCCAAGAAGACCTGAGCGAGGCCGAGCAACTCTTGGCCCAAGGCGACACCCAGTCTGCGCTGGCCAAACTGCAAGAGGCCTTGGCCATCAACCCCGCCAACGACGAAGCCCGCTTTGATTATGTGAAACTGCTCATCGCCATGGGCGAGCTGGAAACGGCCCAAGCCGCACTCGCTCCAGCGCTGGCGCAAATCCCCTTGCAACTGCGCTTTGATGCGCTGCACCACTGGCTGCAAGCCATGGTGTTTGCCACCACCGACGAGCGCGGACAGTGGGAGCTGGCGCAGTTTGATGCCTTGATCGACAAAAACAAACGCGACTTTGACACCCGCTTGGCCAAAGCGCGCTTGCTGATGGCCGCTGGCCAGTGGACCGAGGCCATGGACGAGTTGCTTGAGATCATCATGCGCGACAAAGCCTGGTCC
>CANJUS010000079.1:0-6333 GCA_947477505.1 Comamonadaceae bacterium
CGAACTGAGCGACCTGACCATTTATGTGATCGACGTGGCAGCGGGTGAAAAAATCCCCCGCAAGGGTGGGCCGGGCATCACCAAAAGCGATTTATTTGTGATCAACAAAACCGACTTGGCCCCCCACGTGGGGGCCGACTTGGCGGTGATGGAGGCCGACACGGTGCGCATGCGCACCCAAGCCCAAGGTTTGAGGCCTTACGTCATGACCAACTTGAAAACCCTCTCGGGCGTGAGCGCGGTGATGGACTTCATCGTGCGCAAAGGCATGCTGCCCACCCATGGTTAAATGTGGGCCGCGCAGGGTTCACACCCCCTGACCTCCCCAACCCCAGCGCCTTGCGCTGCCCTGTTTTATTTAGAAGTACGCCATGTCCACAGACATTCATTTTTACCAACCTTCGCAAGGCCATGGTTTGCCGCACGACCCGTTCAACTCGATCGTGGCACCGCGCCCGATTGGCTGGGTGTCTACCCGCAGTGCCAGCGGCGTGTTGAACCTGGCGCCCTACAGTTTTTTCAACGCCTTCAACTACATCCCACCCATCGTGGGTTTTTCCAGTATCAGCCGCAAAGACTCGCTCAACAATGTCGAGCAAACCGGTGAATTTGTTTGGAACCTGGTGACCAAGCCTTTGGCCGAAGCCATGAACCTAACTTGCGCGGCCGTGCCGCCCGATGTGAACGAATTTGAGCTGGCCCACTTGACGCCCGTGGCCTCGCGCATCGTCGATGTGCCCCGCGTGGCCGAAAGCCCCGTGGCCTTTGAATGCAAGGTGACGCAAATCATGCAACTCAAATCAGCCGCTGGTGCCGATGTGCCCACCTGGTTGGTGCTGGGCGAAGTCGTGGGCGTGCACATTGAGCGGCGCATGCTCAAAGACGGTGTGTACGACACCGCCAACGCCCAACACATCACACGCGGTGGCGGGCCGGGCGACTACTTTGGCATCGGGCCCGAGCAGCTGTTCAAGATGTACCGGCCCAAGTGAGGCCCTACAACTGCAACCACACCTGACCGCCGTCGATCTTGATGGGGTAGGTTTTGATCGCTTCGGTCACCGGCGCACAGGTGGGGGCACCGGTGCGCACGTCAAAGCGGCCTTGGTGAAACGGGCATTCCACCTCATGGCCCTCTATAAATCCATCGCACAACAAAGCATTGCCATGGGTGCAATAGTTGTCGGTGGCATAGGCCTGGCCTTCGATGCTGAACAAGGCAATGTTTTGCCCCTGCACTTGCACGCCAATACCGGCACCATCAAACAAATCGGTTTCTGCGGCCACAGCCGTCCATGCTGATGTCATGTGATTCTCAAATGGGGTAAATGATGGAGTTGGGGATCATCTCAGAGTCGTAGATGCACCAGCGCTTGGCAAACTTCAATCCCTTCGGGGTTGACACCACCTCGTCGATGTAGCGACCGACATTGAAGACCGTGCTGTCTTTGTTGTACTTGGTGCGAAAGACCGCGTAATTGGCCTGGCTGTGAATGACCCCGTCGCGCACCTCGCGCACCACGGGCGTGCCCACCACATGGCGCTGGTAATAGGGGTCGTGAAACAAAGTCTCGCGGATGGCATAAGCGCGGTCCATCAACATGCCTTTGCTCTCGAACGACAAAGTGGACAAAGGGAAACCGCGCTCGTGGTTTTCACGCGGTTGCAATTTGTACTCGCATTCGTCAGTGAAAAACTCAGGCCAGGCATCCCATTGGCCGGCGTCTACCGCCAAGGCATAGTCGGTGTACAGCGCCTGCAATTGAAAAAATAAGTCCAGATCGATTTTCATGCTTGCATCACCTTGCGCCAGTATTCGTACATGCCCCTTATCAATGACTCGGTCACCATGTGGTCGGCGTCGGCCACATCGCGTCCGCCCAACTCGGCCAAGGCCCGGTGCAGGGGTTTTTGCTCAAATCCCATTTGCGACAACTCGATCACCTCGCCATCGTCGGCCGACACAAACCCGGCTGGCCCAAACAAGTTGGACTGGCGCAAACGCCGCCGCGTCATCTCTGGGGTGTCCTCGGCAAAGCCAAAATGCGTCCACACAAAATCAAAGTTGCCGTGGCCATCGGGTTGGATGTGGCGGGTGGACACGCTGTTGACCTGCTGCTGAAAGATCACACTGGGGAACAAGGTGACCATCGCCGCCGAGGGACCATTCCACCAAGCCTCGGGCACGATGTCCAAAAAACGGTCATCGTTGAGCTTCATGTCTTCTTTGAAACTCGAGACCTGGGTCACCTGATCGGCCTTGCCCATCGCACCCCGGGTGGAGACCATGGCCCCATGGCGGTGGTGGGCGTCCATTTTGAGTTCGGATTTGTTATCGGCACGCCACAGACCAAAGGTGACAAACCACGAGTGCAGCAAACCCGGGTGGTACGGGTCTTTGATGTTTTCCAGCATCAGTTTCCAGTTGCCTGGGATGCGCTGGCGGTTGTACCCCAGCAAGGTGAGTTTGCGGCCATCAAACAGGCGGTCAAAGTAACTCAAGATGGTCGGGCCCATGAAGTCTTCCAGGGACTCGACGTTGTGGTCAAAGGAGGCAAACACCACACCGCCACGGGTGGCCACCTTGAGCGGGGTCAGGCTGTGCTCTTCGGTTTTGAAGTCGGCGGGCATGCCCCCGTTGACCTTGCCGTCTTGGCGCACCCCGCGCCTGAATGGCACGCCTTGCAGCTGACCTTGCAAGTTGTAACTCCACTGGTGGTAGGGACAGACAAATTCTTTTCTGTTGCCATGGCGTTCGCGCAAAAACTGCATGCCCCGGTGGGCGCACACGTTTTCAAACACCTTCACCTCGCCTTGTGCGTCACGCACCATGATCACCGAGCGCTCGCCCACCGCGGTGCGTTTGAAGTCACCCACTTCGGGCACTTCGACCTCCAAACCCACATAGCACCAATGGCCTTGGTAAAAGAACCGCTCCATCTCCACCTCGTGCAAGGCGGCCTGGGTGTAGGCGGCAAAGGGAATGCGGCTGGTGTCGCCCATTTCCCAATTCAAAGGCTTAGGTTGGTCTGTAGCGTTCATGTTGTGGTGTCGGTCGTGCAAAAACCATATCTTCGCTCAAGCCAGCACCCGTATGGATGCCCAAGTCCAAAAAAATTAAACCAGCCTTGGATAAATCAAAGGTATTGGGCCAAAACCGAGGCCTTTGGGGGCAACTCACCATCGGCTTGGCAATCAATCCTGTTTGGGGCCAGCCCCGTCAATACAGGGTTTTGCCCACCCGGCTCAAGCGCCACAAGCTCCAAGTGGCCAACCCCGACAACAAGGTGCACACGCCCATCACGCCCTCGTAACTTTGGCTGTGGTCGAACATGGCCCCTGCCATCACCGGGCCGAGCAAGTTGCCCAAGGCCGCAGCGGTGTACAGCGCGCCCACGATGGCCGAGACCGAGCGCGGACCAAACAAGTCCATGCAAATGGCCGGGTACAGCGAGACCATGCTGCCGTAGCTCAGACCAAACCACAGGGCAAACAAGACCAGCATGGCATGACCTTGGGCGCCGTACCACAGCGCATAAGAGGCCCCCAACGACACCTGCATGACCATCAAAGTGGTGGTGCGTCCCCAGCGGTCGGCCAGCGGGCCAATCGCAAAGCGCCCCACCAAACTGCCCACACCGATGACACCCACCAGCGCGACAGCCCGGGCTGGCTCCACCCCCAAATCACGGGCGGCCGCAGAAACATGGGCAAACGGAATGAACATGACCGGGCCACCAAGCAAGGTGCCCAGGTAAAGCCATGCAAATGCCGGCGTGCGCCACGCCTGGGCCAGGGTCAGCCCAATGGCTTGGCCTTGCGCGCCTGCGCGCGCCAACGGTGACTGGCGCAGCAGCGATGTCACGGCCAAACCCAGCAGCAACACGCCCCAGGCCATCCACTGCAAAGCACCGCGCCAGCCCCAGGCCTCAATGGCCGCGGCCACGCACAAAGGGCCCAACAAAGTGCCAGCACCAATGCCCGAACTGGCCAGGCCCGCAGCCAAGCCCCGCCGCGCCACAAACCAAGGGGGCACGCAAGCAATTGCCGGTGTGTAGACCAGCGCGATGCCCAGGCCAACCAAAGCACCATAGGTGGCATAAATGACGTTCAAGGACTGCGCCTGGCTGGTCCACCACAGGCCTGCAGCGATCAAGACCATGCCCACCCCACCCACCCGGCGGGGCCCCCAACGGTCGGCCATCAACCCGCCGCCCACACCGAGCACAAAGTAGACCAAGCCACACAGGCCAAAGACCCAAGACACATCGGCGCGGGGCACTTGGAATTCGCGCGAAAAATCGGCAAAAAATGCCGCAAAGGAATAAGACACGCCAAAGATCAGTGCCAGGCTGCAAAAGGCTGCAGCCACCACCCACCAAGCCCCAGGTGGCTCGGTTGTTTCTCGAGCGTGCGTGTTGGCGCTCAAGCGCGGTGGACCGATTCCATCTCGCGGCGAATTTTGTAGGCATGGGTTTGGGTGTCCATGGCCACGTCGTCCCAGCTCAGGCTTTGCCCTTGCGCGACCGGGCGCAACACCTTCACACCGTGCGCCAAGCCCAAGGGCAAGCCACCCATGCGCAAGGACGTGGCCGCTGGGAGCAACTTGCCCCATACCGTGTAACCGCCCTCGCCGTCGAGCATTTCGCCCGGTTTCAAGTCGCGTTTGGCGGTGGCCACCACATCGGCATGCCACCCTGTGGCAACGCCGGTGGGTTCGCCGCGCAAAGCCACGCTGGCCACGCTGACCCCCACCTCCAAACCGATCAAATGCCAACGCTTGTACAAGGTGAAGTAGCGCCCACTGGGGTCGGTGTGGGCGTTGTATTCCTCGAAACAGTTTTTGATGTAGTCGGTCTCGGCCTCGACCGTGACCCACACCCCCATGCGGATGTCGTAGGGGATCTTGCGGCCATCGGGCTCCAAGCTGGAGATCACCTCAACCATGCCTTTGCGCTCGAGCACACCACCCTCGCTGATGGGGCGGGTGACATAGGGGATGTCTTCCACGCTGGCGGGCGGGTAAAGCAAGCCATTGCTGGGCACACCCAACCCCGTCGCGTTGGCCACCGCCGTGCTTTCGATCGACGGCTTGGAGCCATCCAAAAAGCTGTTGAACATTTTGGGGTTGAGTCCCCCCCGCACGGCCTGCTCGGGGGTGAGGCCGTAGTAGCCCCACACTGTCTCGGGCGTGGACTGGGCAAAGTGAGGCAGCCATTTGTGGCCACGCCCAGCGGCCACCACCGGAAAGCCACAGGTGCGCGCCCAATCGACCAGGTCGCAAATCAATGCCGGTTGATCGCCAAACGCCAGCGAGTAAACCACCCCGGCAGCCTGCGCACGGCGCGCCAGCAAAGGGCCGCAAAAGGCATCGGCTTCGACGGTGACGTTGACCACGTGTTTGCGTTGGGCAAAGGCCTCCAAAATATGGTCCACCGCGTGCAAGGGCGAGCCCGTGCATTCGACCACCACGTCAATGGCCGGATGGCGCACCAAGGCTTGCCAATCATCGGACACATGGGTGGACCCGTGTTGAACGGCCTCATCGAGTGACTTGGCTTGAAGCCTCTCAGCCGCCCAGCCCACGCGGGCCAGGTTGGTGTGCACGCCCGCGGGTGACAAATCGGCAATGCCCACCAAATGCACGCCCGGGGTGCGCGGCACTTGGGCCAAGTACATCGAGCCGAACTTGCCAGCACCAATCAGGCCAATGCGAATCGGCCGCTGGCTGGCCGCACGCTCGAGCAATTTGGCATGCAAATTCATGTGGCCACCACAAAGTCTTCGCTGGAGGTTTCCAAGGCGCTGGCAGGCATGCCATTTTTCCAGGGCACATCGACCGGGTAATTTTTGAGCAAGCAGTTGTCGGGCAGGCACTCGATGGGGGCAAAGTCGCGGTGGGCGATGTACTCGGGGCGCTTGTGACGGCGAATGTGGTTGCTGACCGCACACAAGCTGAGGTAGACGCTGACGCGGTTCCAAGGGGAGAGGTTGCTCGTGGAGGCATGCACCAGGCAACTGTGGAACAAGATCATCGAGCCGGCCGGCCCGGTGGGGCTGACGATGCCGCCGTTTTTGCCACCCGCGCGGGCCACCAGTTGCGTGATGAGGTCGTTGTCCACCGTCCACAAAGGGTAACTGGTGGTGGTCAGGTCGTGCTTGGCGTTGACCACGCCTTTTTTATGGCTGCCCGGGATGAACATCAGCGGGCCATTGAAAGGGTTCACATCGTCCAAAAAGATGGCCACGTTCATGGCACGCTCGGTGGGCATGTGATCGTCGTTGAGCCAAGTGCCGTAGTCTTGGTGCCACTGCCACACGTCGCCCTCAAAG
>CANJUS010000080.1:0-6333 GCA_947477505.1 Comamonadaceae bacterium
AGCCCCGGTGCGGACATGTCACTGGACTTGGCACTCAATGGCACCGGACACAAAGAGGTCGGTGGACGGCTGTTTTTTCAAACCAGCAACCTTGATGTGTCTTTGCCCAGCAGCCTGCCCCAGGGCAAAGCTGACAACCAAATTTTGGGTGTCGTCGACGCCTTGCGCAAACTGCATGCCCCACGCGATGTGGTTTTGGTGTCCAAAGACATCAATATGCGCGTCAAAGCCCGCGCGCTGGGTTTGGCCGCAGAAGATTACCAAAACGACAAAACGCTGGAAGATGGCGACCTGCTTTATTCTGGGGCGCTGTGCCTGAGCGAGGATTTTTGGGTCAAGCACGCCAAAAACATCGAGAGCTGGCAAAGCGCCGGCCACACCTTTTATCGGGTCAGTGGCCCCATCGTGCCCAGCTTGCACATCAACCAATTTGTATATTTTGAAGCGCCCGGCGAGCCCAGCATGTACGGGCGGGTGACCGAGGTGCGGGGCAAAACCGCCACCCTCAAAACCCTGAAGGACTACACCCACCCCAAAAATGCGGTGTGGGGCATCAATGCTCGCAACCGCGAACAAAACTTTGCCATCAATTTGTTGATGGACCCGGAGATCGATTTCGTCACCCTCACTGGCACGGCGGGCACTGGCAAAACACTTTTGGCGTTGGCCACCGGTTTGACGCAAGTGCTCGACGAGCGCCGTTACACCGAAATCATCATGACCCGTGCCACGGTGAGTGTGGGCGAAGACATTGGCTTTTTACCCGGCACCGAAGAGGAAAAAATGGGTCCATGGATGGGGGCGTTGGACGACAACCTGGAAGCGCTGGCCAAAACCGAAACCTCTGCCGGTGAGTGGGGCCGTGCGGCCACCAATGAATTGATCCGCAGCCGCATCAAGATCAAAAGCATGAACTTCATGCGGGGTCGCACGTTCATGAGCAAGATCGTCATCATCGATGAGGCGCAAAACCTCACGCCCAAACAAATGAAAACCCTGATCACCCGCGCTGGCCCAGGCACCAAAATCATTTGCATGGGTAATTTGGCCCAAATCGATACGCCTTATTTGACCGAGGGCTCGTCTGGCCTGACTTATGCAGTGGACCGCTTCAAGGGCTGGCCCCATGGCGGACACATCACCTTGGCGCGCGGCGAGCGCTCCCGCCTGGCCGACTTCGCCAGCGATGCGCTCTAGGAAAAACTCGCCTCAATAGTCACCGTTCGAGCTGGCCGCATAGGACTCGAACTTGGTGATGTGCTTGAGGAAGGTCAACTTGACGGTTCCCGTGGGGCCGTTTCGCTGCTTGGCAATGATGACCTCGGCCACACCAGGTTCTTTGGAGTCCTTGTTGTAGTAGTCATCGCGGTAAATGAACATGATGACATCGGCATCTTGCTCAATCGCACCCGACTCGCGCAGGTCACTCATCATGGGACGTTTGTCGGTGCGCGTCTCCACGCTTCGATTGAGCTGGGACAAGGCCAGCACCGGGCATTGCAACTCCTTGGCCAGCATTTTCAAACCCCGAGAGATCTCGCCCAACTCAGTGGCGCGGTTGTCTGACTCGTTGCTCGAACCCGACATCAGCTGCAGATAGTCGACCACGATCAGACCCATCTTGCCGCACTGGCGCGCCAAACGCCGGGCATTGGCGCGCAGCTCGCTGGTATTGAGGCCGGGGGTCTCATCGATGTGCAAGGACACATCGCGCAAGCGTTCAATCGCCTCGGTCAACCGTGGCCACTCTTCATCGGTGAGCTTGCCCGTTCTCAGGTGGGTTTGATCAATTCGTCCAATCGAGCCCACGATGCGCACCGCCAATTGGCTTGCACCCATCTCCATCGAGAAAACCGCCACTGGCAGCTGTTCATGCAAGGCCACGTGCTCGGCAATGTTGATGGCCAAGGCGGTTTTGCCCATTGACGGCCGGGCCGCCAGCACCACCAAGTCACCTGGCTGAAAGCCCGATGTCATGCGGTCAAAGTCATAAAAACCAGTGGGGACGCCGGTGATGTCATTGGGGTTGTCGGCCATCTCCTGGACCCGGTCCATCAGGCTGACCACCAAGGTGTTCATGGCCTGAAAGCCTTGGCGCATGCGCGAGCCCTCTTCGCCGATGTTGAACACTTTTTGTTCGGCCTCATCGAGGATTTGAGAAACTTGCTTGCCCTGCGGATTGAACGCCTGGGTGGCAATTTCGTCACTGACCGAAACCAGTTTGCGCAATATTGAGCGTTCGCGCACGATTTCGGCGTAGCGGCGGATGTTGCTCGCGCTGGGCACATACTGCGCCAAAGCATTGAGGTAGGCCAAGCCCCCGATCTCTTCGGCCTTGCCCACCCCTTGCAAATGCTCGAACACGGTGATCACATCGGCCGGACGGCTGCCATTGATCAAGGCCGTGAGTGAGGCAAATATTTGGCGGTGCTCATAGCGGTAAAAGTCCCCATCGTGGAGCATGTCACCGATCCGGTCCCAGGCCGAGTTGTCCAATAACAAACCGCCCAAGACGCTGGACTCGGCCTCAATGGAGTGCGGCGGGATGCGCAGTTGCGCCACTTGCCGGTCCTTGGTGCTGGCTTCATCTGTGATGGGAAAAACAGCTGACATGGGGTTCCTTGTAAACCGCTATCCTAAGGGTGAATGGTCGCTGTGCGGCGGGACAAAGCTGTGCATAACTGGTGGGAATGCAGGGGAAAACCACGCTTCGAGGTCAAAAGTTTGCATCGCTTCACCTGGCGTGGTGATGGCCCATTTGATGGTTCACCCGCGCTTGCGTCGGGGATGCGCCAAAGTCGTGCCAATGAAAAAAGCCGTTGCAAGCAACGGCTTTGGCTGTCAGCTGTGGGCAATCAGGCGGTTTCGCCGTATACCGAAACGTTGACTTCCACCACCACATCGGTGTGCAGGGATACGCTGACCGTGGTGTCACCCACCACCTTGATGGGACCATGGGGCATGCGCACCTGGGCCTTGGAGAGGCTGTAGCCGGCTTTGATCAACTCTTCGGCAATGTCGAAGTTGGTGACAGAGCCAAACAAACGACCGTCCACACCAGCCTTTTGGGTCAGCTTGACAGTGGTACCGGCCAGTTTTTCGCCTGCGGCTTGGGCCAGCGCCAATTTCTCAGCGGCGGCTTTTTCCAGTTCGGCGCGGCGCGCTTCGAACTCTTTGATGGCGTCAGCCGTTGCGCGACGCGCGCGGCCAGACGGGATTAAAAAATTGCGGGCATAGCCGTCTTTGACCCGGACGACTTCACCGAGATTGCCAAGGTTGACCACCTTGTCGAGCAAAATGATTTGCATGTTGTGACCCCTTAGATTTTGTGTTGGTCGCTGTAAGGCAACATGGCCAAAAAGCGGGCGCGCTTGATCGCGGTGTTGAGCTGGCGCTGGTAAATGGCCCGGGTGCCTGTCAGGCGTGCGGGAATGATTTTGCCGTTCTCAGCAATAAAGTCGCGCAAAGTATCAATGTCTTTGTAGTCAATTTCTTCCACACCTGCCACGGTGAAGCGGCAAAAGCGCTTGCGCTTGAACAGCAGGGACTGGGTGTTGCGCTTGGGGCGCTTGTCTTTGTTGAATTTCTTGAACGTGGCCATGGCTTGGGCCTCCTATGGGTTGGGCTGAAAATCTTGTAAATGAAAAACCGGGTGCTTGGCGTTGCGGGCGGTGGCCAAAAAGCCTTTGAACGTCCAGCAACTGTCGAGGGCTTGGTGTCCAACGCGTTCGGCCATCAGGCCTATCGCAATGGATTTCACCGTGGTTTTGACAGCTCGCGGGGTTGAGGCTTCGTCTTGTTGTGACTCATGTTCGAGTCGCAACTCCAAAACCGGCAATCCCGCTGGGGTGTACCGCAAAGGGCTGACCTCTGCGATGCGCGCCGTCAAAACCAACTGGTTCACACCCAGCCGCTCGAGCTCAGGCAGAAAAGTCCGCTTGCTGTGACTTGCGTGACTCTTCGCGCTCGACACTCTTCATCATGGAAGAAGGTCCGGTGTCGGCCTTTTTCTTTAGAACAGTGAGGTGGCGCAAAACCGCGTCATTGAATTTGAAGGCGTGCTCAATTTCGTCCATCACCGCTTGGCTGGCCTCGATGTTGATGCACAGGTAATGGGCCTTGGCAAGTTTGTTGATCATGTAGGTCAACTGACGCCGACCCCAGTCTTCAACCCGGTGGATCACGCCGCCGCCGGCGGTGATCATGCCTTTGTAGCGCTCCAGCATGGCAGGCACTTGTTCGCTCTGATCCGGATGGATGAGCAAGATGATTTCATAATGACGCATGGATACTCCTTGTGGATGAAGCCGCCCCCAGCGTCGGATGGGGTGCAGCAAGGTTAACCGCGCATTATAGGCGAACCGCTGGGCTGGCTGGGGCTGCCCTATCCCCGCGACCCGGTACTGCGCCAGGCCTGAACAAGCCACACACCCAGCAGAGGGGCCAGTAGCGACATCAATCAGAAGGATCTGGCCAAAGTTTGCTCAGCGCAAATCCGCTCAAAAAGCCCACGGGAACACCAAACACCCCGGCACTGACCGGCGCCACGCCCCACCAAAGACCATCGAGCGGCCCATGCCCCCAGGCGGCCACCACCCACGGCTGGTTGACACCGATGTACCACAAGGCCACCAGCGTGCCCGAGACCATGGCGCCGATGGCACCCACACGGCTAAAGCCTGGCCAATACAAACTGAGCAGCAGCACCGGGAAAAAACACGATGCGGCCAATGAGAAAGCGCAAGAAACCCAAAACAAGATATCGACCGGACGGTAGGTCGCGATCCACGCCGCCACCAAGGCCACCAACATCAATAACACCTTGGACAGCATGACCCGCCGTATGGGTGTTGCCTGGGGGGCCAGGGTTTGAAAGTACATGTCGTGGGCCAAGGCATTGGAGATGGTCAACAACAAGCCGTCAGCGGTGGACAAGGCCGCCGCCAAGGCACCCGCAGCGATCAAACCAGTGAACACCGCAGAGATGCCCAAAATTTCCGGCACCGCCAACACCAGGTAATCGGTGGCCAAGCGCACATCGGCCAACTGCACCAGTCCGTCGCCGTTGTGATCGGTCAAAGTCAGCAAGGCCGGTTTGCGCATGCGCAAATGCTGGGCCCATTCGGGCAAGGCATTCATTGCCGCACCCACCAAATCGCTCAGCACCACCCCCTTGATCATGACCGCCAAACTTGACGCACACAGGTAAACCAGCACCACAAAGAACAACGTCCAGACAATCGATTGCTGGGCCTGACGGGGATTGGCCGTGGTCAGAGAGCGCATCAGCACGTGGGGCAATGAGGCCGTGCCCATCATGAAGCACAGCACCAGGCACAAGGTGTTGAGCAACCCATGCTGCAGCCCGCTGGCGCTGCCGCGCTCAAAGCCAATGGGGCGCTCGAGTTCATGCGCCAAGAGGCGGTGCTCTCGCTGCCAGCTTTGGACCAGGCGCTGGCTGTCGCTGTCATGCCAAACTGGATTGGCCTCCAGGCGCTGGATATCGCGAACCGGGCTGTTTTGGGCCTTGAGTTCGGCAATTTTTTCGCCCAATGCCCGCCGCTCTTCGTTGCGGGCGCGCTCTGGGTCGGCGATTTTTTGGTCCAACTGGCTGAGACGCTCGCGCATGACCGCCTTGGACTGGGCCTCGGCCGGGTCAATCTTGATGTCTTGCACCCGCTGGGCCATGGCATCTAACCCCTGCCCCGCACCCCACATGGGCCAAGCCGTGCCATGGGTGTGCCAAGACACGGCCACCGCCAAGGACACCATGGTCGAGACGATCACCACGCATTGCAACACCTGGGTCCATGTCACGGCCCGCATACCGCCCAAAAAAGAGCACAACAACACCCCACCCAAGGCCAAAAAAACGCCCAACTCGAAATTCATCCCCGACAACATCGACGCCACCAAGCCAATGGCATAAATTTGGGCCACCAGATAAACACCCGAGCACAAAATGGCCCCCCCCGCACCCAACCAGCGCACGGTGGTGCTGCCCAAACGCTGTCCGAGCAACTCTGGGATGGTGGTGGCGCCAGTTTGATTGATCTTGCCCGCAAACAAAATACCGAGCAAGCAAAACCCCCCCGTCCAGCCCAAAACGTAAGCCAAGCCCCCAGCGTGCTCACCGTCGCCCACAAAGCCATCGGACAACAGCAACCCGGTCAAACCCATGAAGGTTGCGGCCGACATCCAGTCTGAAGCGGTGGCCATGCCATTGAACGGGGCACCAATGCGGCGCCCTGCCACGTATTATTCGTCAGAGCGCGTCGTGCGACACACCAAGCCAATGGCGGCATAGCCCGCGATGGACAACACCAAGAAACA
>CANJUS010000081.1:0-6302 GCA_947477505.1 Comamonadaceae bacterium
ATCTGGCCAGCTTGAGGGCGTTTTTTGATGCCTTGCACCAAGCCACCTGGCGTGACGAAGTCACCGAGGTCGTGCCGGCTTGCCATGGCAATGCCTTGTCCATTTATGCCCGTGGGCCCGAGGACACCCGGATCGAATTGTTCATCGACACCCCGTGGTATGTGAACCAACCCATGCGAGAAGCCTTCAACTTTGACCAAAGCGACGACGAGATCTGGCAATGGGCCCATGAAAAAGCCCAAACCCTGCCCGGCTTCCGGCCACGTGCCCAATGGGTGCAAGAGATGCAACAAAAGATGGGGGTGCATTGAGCAGCCTGGCCTCTAGCTTGTCCGTGCTCGACTTGTTCAGCGAGCAGCACCCCACCTGGAGTGCGGACGCCATCAACGAAGCCCTGGGGTTTTCTCGTCCCACGGGCTACCGCTATGTGCGCGAGCTTGTCACCAGTGGCTTGGTCGCCCGCATCACCCCTGGCACCTATGCCCTGGGCCCACGCATCATCGAGTTGGATTTTCAAATCCGGCTCAGTGACCCCTTGCTCAAAGCCGGTTTGCCCGTGCTCCATGAGTTGGTTGAATCCACCGGGTGCGAAATCAATTTGATCGGCCTGTACGGCGAGCACATCGTGACGACCCACCAGCAACCAGGCATTGAGCGTTTGCCCCTGAGCTTTGGTCGGGGTCGCCCCTTGCCGCTGTTTCGCGGGGCGGGCTCAAAGATCATCGTGGCCCACTTTGCCAAAAGCAAGCTCAAAAAGCTCTATGACGCGCACGCTGACCAAGCCCAACAAGCCGGACTGGGCCCTGATTGGGACAGCGCCCGCGCGGCTTTGGTGCAGTTAAAGAAACAAGGACATGCGGTGTCACAAGGCGAACTGGACCCAGGATTTGTGGGCGTGGCCGCGCCGGTGTTTGCCCCGGACGGCGAAATTTTGGGCAGTGTCATTGCGGCATTGACACGCCACCGCTTGGGCAACACCGACTTGGATCGCCTGATTGGCAAAATCAAAGCTGGCGGCCAGCAAATCAGTGAGCGCGTGGCGCATTGGGCCAAAGACACAGCGGGCCAGGCAAAGCCAAGTGCCAAGCCATAGACCAAACTCAGACTGATATGATTGACGTTGACGTTAACGTCAATTACCCGCCGGGCCTTTGTCAGCCCGTTCGCACTCCGGAGACACCCCATGACCGACCTGTCCGCTGAATTTCAGGCCTTGGCCAATTACCGCCCCAAGAACAAGGTGCGCTTTGTCACCGCCGCCAGCTTGTTTGACGGCCACGACGCGGCCATCAACATCATGCGCCGCATCTTGCAAGGCATGGGCGCCGAGGTCATCCATTTGGGCCACAACCGCTCGGTGGACGAAGTGGTCACGGCCGCCTTGCAAGAGGACGTGCAAGGCATTGCCATCAGCTCCTACCAAGGCGGTCACGTCGAATACTTTCAGTACATGGTGGACTTGCTGCGCCAGCGCGGGGGCGCACACATCCAGGTGTTTGGCGGCGGTGGTGGGGTCATCGTGCCCGACGAAATCAGCGCATTGCACGCCTATGGCGTGACCCGCATTTACAGCCCGCAAGATGGACAACGCATGGGTTTGCAAGGGATGATCGGCGAGATGATCATGCGCTGCGACCAAGACTTGAGCCCGCACGCACCCACCACCCTGAAAGCCATTCAAGGCCACAGCGAAGCCCATTGGCGCGCCTTGGCACAGCTCATCACCGCCATTGAAAACCGACAGGTTTCCGCTGAGGGCCCAAACGACGCCACCCCTGCCCGCTCGGCGGGCGTCGGTGCCGCCTTGATTGAGCAGTTGCGCGCCCAAGCCAAGCAACACAAGGTGCCGGTGGTCGGCATCACTGGCACGGGGGGCGCGGGCAAGTCGTCCCTGACCGACGAGCTGATTCGCCGCTTGCGCTTGGACCAAGGCGACCGCCTGCGCATCGCGGTCATCTCCATCGACCCATCGCGGCGCAAAAGCGGCGGCGCTTTGCTGGGCGACCGCATCCGGATGAACGCCATTGCCCCGTGGAGCTTGGGCGAGGCGGGTCAAAACGGGCAGCGCGTGTTCATGCGCAGTTTGGCCACGCGCGAATTTGGCAGCGAAATCAGCGCAGCCTTGCCAGATGTGATTGCGGCGGCCAAGTGCGCGGGCTTTGACCTGATCGTGGTGGAAACCTCTGGCATTGGCCAAGGCGACGCGGCCATCGTGCCCCATGTGGATGTGCCCTTGTATGTGATGACACCCGAGTTTGGCGCGGCCAGCCAACTGGAAAAAATCGACATGCTCGACTTCGCCGAGTTTGTGGCCATCAACAAGTTCGACCGCAAAGGTGCGGCCGACGCGCTGCGCGATGTGGCCAAACAAGTGCAACGCAACAAAGAAGCCTGGGGCACACCCACCGAGCAAATGCCGGTGTTTGGCACCATGGCTGCGCACTTCAACGACGACGGTGTGACGGCGCTTTACCAAGCCATGAAGCCGCGACTGCAAGCCCTGGGCCTGCCATTGAAAGACAGCTTGCTGCCCGCCGTGGCAGTGCGCCACAGCTCACACCAAACGCCCATCGTGCCGGGTGCGCGCAGCCGCTATCTGGCCGAGATCAGCGACAGCGTGCGCGGCTACAAACGCCGCGCCCGTGATCAAGCGCAACTGGCGCGCGAGATCCAACAACTGGAAGCGGCCGCACTCATGCTGGCCGAGGGCAAGCAAGGCCGCGCCAAGGCCAGCGAAGCCGCCACCGACTTGGCCGCGCAGCGGCTGCAACACCTGGGTGCCCATGAGCGCGCCTTGCTCGCCGACTGGCCCAGCTTGAAGCAAACCTATGCGGCCGATGAACTGGTGGTCAAAGTGCGCGACAAAGAAATCCGCACAGCCCTGACCACCACCAGCTTGTCTGGCACCAAGGTGCGCAAGGTGGCACTGCCCCAATACCATGACCATGGCGACGTGTTGCAGTGGCTGATGCTCGACAACGTGCCGGGCCGCTACCCCTACACCGCTGGCACCTTTGCCTTCAAACGCGAAAACGAAGACCCCACCCGCATGTTCGCCGGTGAAGGTGACCCGTTTCGCACCAATCGCCGTTTCAAACTTTTGAGCGAGGGCATGCCGGCCAAGCGTTTGAGCACCGCTTTTGATTCGGTCACGTTGTACGGCAACGACCCCGATCTGCGCCCCGATATCTACGGCAAAGTGGGCAATTCGGGCGTCAGCATCGCCACCTTGGACGACATGAAGGCCTTGTACGACGGTTTTGATTTGTGCTCGCCCACCACCAGCGTGTCCATGACCATCAACGGCCCCGCGCCCACCATTCTGGCGATGTTCATGAACACCGCCATCGACCAAAACCTGGACAAGTTCCGCGCAGACAAAGGGCGCGAACCCACCGCGCAAGAGACGGCAGACATCCGCGCGTGGGTGATGCAAAACGTGCGTGGCACGGTGCAAGCCGACATCTTGAAAGAAGACCAAGGGCAAAACACCTGTTTGTTCAGCACCGAGTTTTCGCTCAAAACCATGGGCGATGTGGCTTCCTATTTTGTAGACCACCAGGTGCGCAACTTCTACAGCGTGTCCATCAGTGGTTATCACATTGCCGAAGCCGGGGCCAACCCCATTTCGCAATTGGCGTTCACGCTGTCCAACGGCTTCACCTTCGTGGAAGCTTATTTGGCGCGGGGCATGCACATTGACGATTTCGCACCCAACCTGAGTTTCTTCTTCAGCAACGGCATGGACCCCGAGTACACGGTGATGGGCCGCGTGGCGCGGCGCATTTGGGCCGTGGCCATGAAAGAAAAATACGGTGCCAACGATCGTTCGCAAAAACTCAAATACCACATCCAAACCAGCGGCCGCAGTTTGCACGCCCAAGAAATTCAGTTCAACGACATCCGCACCACGCTGCAAGCGCTGATTGCCATTTACGACAACTGCAACTCGCTGCACACCAACGCCTTTGACGAGGCCATCACCACGCCCACCGAAGACTCGGTGCGCCGCGCCATGGCCATTCAGCTCATCATCAACCGCGAATGGGGTTTGGCGAAAAACGAAAACCCTTCACAAGGCGCGTTCATCATTGAAGAGCTCACCGAATTGGTCGAAGAGGCCGTACTCACCGAGTTTGAGCGCATCTCCGAGCGCGGCGGCGTGCTGGGCGCGATGGAAACCGGCTACCAGCGTGGGCGCATCCAAGACGAGTCCATGCACTACGAGATGCTCAAACACACGGGCGAGTTGCCCATCATTGGCGTGAACACTTTCAAGTCTCCCCATGGCGACAGTGCCCCGCAATAAATTGAACTGGCCCGCTCCACCGAGGATGAAAAACAAAACCAGTTGCAGCGCTTGCAAGACTTTCATCAGCGCAACGCCGTCCAGGCACCGCTAGCGCTGGAGCGTCTGCGCCAAGCTGCACTGGCCAATGACAATGTGTTTGCGGTCTTGATGGACGCGGTGCGCAGCTGCTCACTGGGCCAAATCACCCGCGCCTTGTTTGAGGTGGGTGGCCAATACCGGCGCAATATGTGATGCCGGTTTCCGCCTCCTCTGCCACACCCCATTTGGTGTGCAGCGATTTGCACAAACGCTATGGCGACAATGTGGCGGTGGATGGGGTTTCATTCGCCATCGACGCGGGCGAATGCTTGGGCGTGATCGGGCCCAATGGCGCGGGCAAAACCACCACCTTGCGCATGTGTTTGGGGCTGACCGCACCCGACAGCGGGCGCATCCAGGCCTTTGGCATGGACATGCCCGCCCAAGACCTGGCGATCAAAGCACGCTTGGGCGTGGTCAGCCAGTTCGACACCTTGGACCCCGACTTCACTTGCGCCGAAAACCTGCTGGTGTTTGGCCGCTACTTTGGTTGGCCCGACGCCACCATCCGCGCACGCATCCCACCGCTGCTGGAGTTCGCCGCTTTGACCCACAAAGCCGACGCCAAACCCGGCGAGCTTTCCGGCGGCATGAAGCGGCGCTTGAGCCTGGCGCGGGCACTGATCAACGACCCGGCTTTGTTGTTGCTCGACGAGCCCACCACGGGGCTGGACCCGCAAGCGCGTCACCTGATGTGGGAGCGTTTGCAGCAACTGCTGCAACAAGGCAAATCCATTTTGCTCACCACCCATTTCATGGATGAGGCCGAACGCTTGTGCGACCGCTTGCTGGTGCTCGACCATGGCCGCGTGATCGCCCAAGGGCGCCCACGCGAATTGATCGCGGCCCACTTGGAGCGCGATGTGATCGAGGTGTTTGGCGCGGGCGCGCTGGCTTTGATCGACAGCCCATTGGCCCACATGGCCCAGCGCGTCGAGCGCAGCGGAGAGACCGTGTTTTTTTACACCGATGAAGCACCTGCCATGCTGGCCCAGTTGGCCTCGCACACCGGTCTGCGCAGTCTGCACCGGCCGGCCAACTTAGAGGACTTGTTCCTCAAGCTGACGGGTCGCCAAATCAGAGAGGCGAGCTGATATGCGCATGCGTTGGTGGCCTGTGTTTCTGCGCAATTTGCTGGTGTGGCGCAAACTGGCGCTGCCCAGTTTGGTGGGCAATATTGCCGAGCCCTTGATGTGGCTGGTGGCCTTTGGCTACGGCATGGGAAGCTTGGTCGGTGAGGTCCAAGTGGGTGGTCAAAGCGTGCCTTACCTCTTGTTTTTGGCCAGCGGTTCGATTTGCATGAGCGCCATGAATGCCGCCACTTTTGAGGCCTTGTACTCGGCGTTTTCTCGCATGCATGTGCAAAAAACATGGGATGGCATCCTCAATGCGCCCGTGCGGCTGGACGACGTGGTGCTGGCCGAAATGCTGTGGGCGGCGTTCAAGTCCTTGTTCACCGTCAGCGCCATCTTGGTGGTGATGCTGGCCTTGGGCATCAGCCACAGCCCCAAGTTGCTGCTGGCTTGGCCCATCTTGTTGTTTGCGGGCATCACCTTCAGTTGCATGGCCTTGGTGTTCAACGCGCTGGCCAAGGGCTATGACTTTTTCACCTATTACTTCACCTTGTTTCTCACGCCCATGATGTTTCTGAGTGGCGTGTTTTTCCCGCTGGATCAACTGCCCGATTGGGTGCGCCACATTGCCGCTTGGTTGCCCCTGACCCAAGTGGTGGAGTTGGTGCGCCCCTTGTTCATGGACACCTGGCCCACACACACCTTGCGCCATTTGCTGGCTTTGGCCGTGTATGCGGGGGTGTCGTTCCAACTCGCGCTGGTGCTCACCCGGCGGCGTTTTGCCCGCTGACCCAGGCTTGCTGACAGCTGTGTTGTTGACCTGAGCTTTGGAGAAGACC
>CANJUS010000082.1:0-6300 GCA_947477505.1 Comamonadaceae bacterium
GACTTCATCGTGGTGGCCTTTGTCACCGTGTTGTTGTGCTCCAACTTGATTGGCGCAGGCAAGGCCGCCCAAATTGATTTGCCCCTGGTGGGCACCGTGGTGTTTGGGGCGGGCGTTTTGTTTTTCCCAATTGCCTACTTATTTGGCGACATCCTCACCGAGGTTTATGGCTACGCCCACGATCGGCGCGCTGTTTGGTGTGGGTTTGGTGCTTTATTTTTTGCCGCCCTCATGTCCGCCGTGGTGATCCATTTGCCGGCAGCGCCGGGCAGCTACAACGAGCAGTTGCAACAAGGCCTGACACTTGTGTTTGGCAACACATGGCGCATCGTGGCCGGCTCCATGGTGGCTTTTTGGGCCGGCAGCTTGGTCAATGGTTTTGTGCTGGCCAAAATGAAAATTTGGACCGAGGGACGTCACCTGTGGGCCAGAACCATTGGCTCCACAGCAGTCGGTGAGTTGTTTGACTCATCGCTCTTTTATGTGATTGCTTTTTACGGCATTTGGCCCACCGAGCAAGTGATCCAAGTGGCTGTGGCCCAATACTTTTTGAAAACAGCATGGGAAGTGCTGGCCACGCCATTGACCTATCAGGTGGTGGCTTGGCTCAAACACAAAGAAGGCGAAGACCACTTTGACCGGGACACGAATTTTTCACCTTTTCATGTCCGGCTGTAAGACCCCCTCAGTCTGATTTAGCCAAGGTCACAACCGTTGGTGCCGTGACCTTGGCTTGCAATTGCTTGACCGCCATGCTCTCCAGGTACCGGCGCAAGCGAGACAAGCCCACATCGTGCTCGTAGAGGTGCTCGCGCTCGCGTGCATCGCTTTCCATCTGCTCGAGCATCACCCGGTCTTGTTCGAGCACACGCCAGTGCCGGGCTTCCAAACGGTTGCGGTACAAAAACCGCCAAGCGTTGCGCTGCCAACCGCTGACTTTGCGACAACGCCAGAAAAACACCGATGCCAAGCGCTCGTTGACCGGTGTGACAAAGCCCACAATGATGAAGTTGCCACCCGGACCACCCGTCTTTGGATAGGGAATCTCCAACCGCATCCAATGGGTGCCGGTGTCGCCCCACTCCGTCCAGTCGAAATTGACATCGCGCTGGCCCTGCTTTTCAAACACAAAGCCGTGCTCGGTGCGGCGCAACTGAAACTTGGCGCTGATATCGCCATCGGCCATCGAGTGCGACTGCTTGTGCAAAAAAGTGCCGTGCATGGGGTCCATGACGTTTTCAAGCGCATAGCGGTAGTCACACTGCCATTCGTTGTAACAAAGAAAATGGGAATGCTCGGCGCTGGTGAGTTCATCGGGCACGTTGAGCGGCGGCGGTTGGTCCAAATGCGTGGCGCTGTTGTATAACCAGATGGCCCCGTGGGCTTCGGTCACATGAAAAGCCCGTGCGCCGCGCGACCCCTCCAAAGTACAGCCTGGGCTGGCCGGAACTTTGGTCACTGTGCCATCACAGCGCACCTCGATGCCATGGTAGGGGCATGCCAAACGATCCCCCAACACCACGCCCATGGACAAGGGCGCACCGCGATGGGGGCAGTGGTCTTCCAGCGCATGCACTTGGCCCGCGTGATCGCGCCACAAGGCCAACTTGTGGCCAAGCCGACGCAACGACAAGGGCGTGTCTTTCAAAAAATGAGACGGGCACAGGGGGTACCACAAATCTTCCAAGCCCCGCGACAAAAGTTGCTCCACTGCTTTGGCATCGATGTCGGCCATGATCACACTCCCAGTTTGTTGATTTCAGCTTCAAAGCTTTGCTCGGTCCACGGCTGCCCGTTGGGGCCCAAGGGTCCACTTTGATTGAGATAGTTGACCAAGGGCGCCAACTCGGTGATGCCAGATGCAAAGGCCCTCTCCAGCGCATCACCCAACAGGTCTTCAAAGGTGTTGGGCGGGCGTTGTTGGGCTTGGTTGGGCTGCAAATAGCGTGAGGTAGTGGGATTGCTCATGGTTTTTTCTCCGTCAAAAAGCCGCCGCCGGCTGCACTTTGGGGTTGTCGCCGGGTGTGACCGTCGATGCCCCCATCAATGGCCCATTCGGCAAACACAGTGGGCCCAGGGGTGAACTCACGGGCCTGCCAAGCGCTGGTGAGGTGGTCCTCATCGGCGTTGTATTCGATCAAGCCACCGCAAGGGTTTTCAAAATACCAGAAGTAAGCCGATGAAACCGGGTGGCGCCCTGGCCCAAGCTGGGTTTTCCAACCACAACGCCCCATGTGCAATCCGCCACCAAACACTTCGTGGATGTCGCGCACAGTGAACGCCACGTGGTTCAAGCCCATGGGCTTGCCGGGCAGTTGCAACAAGAACAAATCGTGGTGTCCCGCTTGCGGCGCACAGCGCATGAAATCGCCCCGCCCTGGGTAGCGATCTGAGGTCACAAAACCCAGCGACTGATAAAAAGATTCGGCCTCTTGCAAGCGGTCGGTGAACAACACCACATGCCCAATGTCCACGGGGGTGGCACGCTCATAGACAGGCGATGGCTGATCAATGCGGCGGATATCGCCATACGCATTTGTCGGGGCTCCATGCACATCCACAGGGTGCTTGCGGCTGATGGCAAACACCTGGCGCAGACCATGGGGGTCCAAACACGAGACCTGGGCTTGGGGTGAAACTGCGCCGTCTTGAATGCCCTGACTTTGAAAACCTGGCATTGTTTGCAGCTGCTGGTGCAAGCGTTGCAATGTGCCAGCATCGCGCACGCCCCACTGCACGGCCCGCAATGTGGCCCCGGGCTCAATGGCTGCGTCCAGAGAAGCATCGTTCATGGCGCGCACACACACTTGCGCCCCATTGAGGGTTTCCCACGTGTGGGGCGACGACGCTGACGGCAGCGCTTGTAACCCCCAGTCGCCAAAAAAGCGCCGCACCGTGTCCCATTGCTCGGGCGTGTCTTCGATACCGTAGGTGATGCGGTCAATGCCTTCGATCATGTCTGTCCTTGGGATGGGTGGGTGCACTCGCTCATACCGTCATGGCCGAACTGCGGTGGCTCAGATAACGCAAAGCAGACAAGACCGTCAGCATAGAGGTCTTGGGGTTGTCTGGCAATGGCTGGCCACGCATGGTCAGTTGCATGTGGCCAAACGCACCACGCACATCGATTTCATGGATGTTTTCGCTCACATTCGGGTCGGCAATCAAGCGGGCGCGGGTGGCTTCAAGCCCCAACCCGGCCAAGGCAATGGTGGCGGCGACATTGGCGTTTTTAGGGTACATGAGGGCCACCTCAGCGGCACTGCCCTCCATCAAAACAGTGGCCTCGCGCAATTGGTCCAAGTCAAGCACCGACTCGGCCGCACTGCCGCGCCAACCTTGCGGGGGTTTGCGACCGGTATAGGTGACTTCGCTGAGCCCAGCCCAACGTGCAGCGGCGATGGCGTCAATGCCCCCAATGGCCCCGCTGAGCACATGGACCTGGGTTTGCCCAGTTCGGGCAGCGTCTTCTACCCGCTGGGCCAAGCCGGTGCTGGCCAATGCGCCAACCGATAACAAAGCACATTCAACGCCGCGCTGCAAAGCGGGCAAGACATGTTGCTCGATGGCACTGTGCCCTGCGCACTCCAGCACCCATTGGGCGTCTGGCGCAACCTCGGTCAACACCTGCACCGATGGACCCAACCATTGCTGAGCGGCTTGGACCGATCGCGGCGTGACCACCACATGGCGCAAAGTCAAATCAGACCAACCACGTGTGCGCTCGACCAGGGCTCGGCCAATCGCACCCAAGCCAATCAAAGTCAGCTCGGTGCTTCGCCTCATGCCGGATCCTTGCGCGGTGGTCCAGCAAACTTGGTGGCAAATGGGCCCCAACTGGTCATGTCGACCTCTACCATCACCGGTCCATCATGGGCCAAGGCCTGGGCTAGAACGCTGTCACAGTTTTCGGGTCCTGAAAGCAAAAAATGAGGCATTTTCAAACTGGCACACAAGAGCGAAAAATCGGGCGTGCACAGGTCGACGTAGCAACGGCGACCACCGTAGATGGCATCTTGGATATTTTGGATCACGCCATAGCGCTGATCGTTCATGACCAACAAAACCAACTGGGCTTGTTCTTGCATGGCACAGGCCAACTCGCCCGGGTTGAGCATCAATCCACCATCGCCCACCAAGGCAACGGTCTTGCGTCCGATTGCGTGGGCGTGTGCCGCCAAAGAAGCCCCAATGCCCATCGCCAAACCCTGGCCAATGCCTCCGCCCAACGCATGCACACCAGAGCGGGGGTGGTCCAGCCACAAACTGCGGTTGCCCCACATGCTGTTGGACAAGGTGATGTCGCGCACCCACCACAGACCTTGCGCCGTTTTGGCCGCCGCCCGGTTCAGGCTGTCTTTCAAGGTCACGTAAGGGCCCAAAGTGGCGTCCACGGTGGCCTCGGCGGCTTGCCGTGCGTGGGCCACGGCGCCCGGCCAAGCAGGGTCGGTGTGCATGTGGCCTTGCAAACGGTCGGCCAGGGCGTGCAAGGCCAGACTCGCATCGGCCTGCACAAAATAGTCACTGCTGTAAGCGCGTTGATCGGCCAAGGGATTGGCGTCAATGCGGTAACGGCATGCTGGCAATTGCAGCTTGTAATTGAGCGTTTCGTTGCTGCGCAAACGCGATCCGACCACCAACATGGCGTCCACTTGCGCATACAAAGCCTCCACCGGCTTTTGCGCATTGAAGGCCCCCAGGCTCATGGGGTGTTGCTCTGGGACGATGCCACGCCCCTGAACCGACGTGACCACAGCCCAACCCATGTCGATAAAACGCTGTACCGCTGCACCCGCATGGCGCGCACCCCCGCCCAACCACAGCATGGGGCGCTGGGCTTGGTTCAGACGCTGCGCCAGCACATCCAGGCGATGCGCATCGGGGGGCACTGGCGTCAAAGGCAAGGGGGTCACATCCGTGGGGGCATCCATCACATGGGCTTGCACGTCGATGGGAATTTCAATGCTCACCGGGCCACATGGTGCGGTGTGAGCCAAGCGGTGGGCTTCGCGCAAAATGCTCAAAGCGCTTTGCGCATCACGGATGCGAAAGGCCGCTTTGCTCACTGCCGACAGCATGGCCAATTGGGCCGGTGCTTCGTGGATATAGCCCCAGTCGCGGTCCACATAGGCCGATTCAATTTGCCCAGTCAAATGCAACATGGGCGTGCCCGCGGTCAAAGCTTCAACCAATGCGCCCGCTGCATTGCCCGCACCGGTGCCGGTACTGGTGATGCACACCCCCCAGGTGCCGCTGACACGGGCGGCCGCATCGGCCATGTTGCACGCACCTGCCTCACCACGGGCAGACACAAAGCGCAAGTGCCCACGTTGGTGGATCGCATCCAAGATCGGCATGTTGTGGATAGAGATCACCCCATAGGCTGTTTTCACACCACAGGCCTCAATGAAACGCACGGCCAGCTCACCCACGGTGATGCGTTGCACAGAAATATCAGACGGGTTGGGCGAAGGCTGGGTCATGCTGCAATGGGGTTGGCAATGCGGGCAGAGCCCGCAGCAGGGTGGGCCCGGGTATGGGCTTGAAAGGTGGGGTCGATGTGGCTGATGCGCTGGGTCAATTGAGCGGCCGCATCTTGTACATGCTGCACCACGATGGGCAAGTCTTCAGGCTCAATGCGCTGGCTGGGGATGGTCACACTCACCGCGGCCACCACTTGCTGCAAGTCATTGAAGACCGGTGCCACCACCGTGGAAATGCCCGACTCGAAACCCCCTTGGCTGGTGCCATAACCCTGGGCCTTGTCTTGCGCAATCATCTTGAGCAATTGGGTTCGGGTGGTCGGTGTTTTGTCCGTGAATTTGGGCAAAGGCTCCTGAGGATAAATTTTGGCCAAGTCAGCCAAGCTCAAGTGACCCATCAAGACCCGACCCAGCACGGTGGCGTGTGCTGGCAAACGTGCACCCACCTGGATCGAATGGAACAAGGCATTGCGCCCTGGTGACTTGACCACAAACACCACCTCTGTGCCTTCGCGCAAAACCAAATGCGAGGAGTACCCCGTGCGATCGCACAAGGCGGCGATGACCGGCCTGGCCTGCTCGGCCAACTCCATCGATGCGATGGTCTCAAACCCCAATCGCAGCACCCCCAAACCCAAACGATAAGTGACCCCGTCTGCGCCACGCTCTACAAAACCCATTTGCTCCAAGGTGTAGAGCATGCGAAACACCGATGCGCGCGGCATCTCGAGTTTGCGCGCCAACGCCGCGCTGGTGTGGGCAGGTTCTTCGCGGGTGAACTGCTGCAGCAGTTGCAAGCCCCTTTGCAAGGCGGGCA
>CANJUS010000083.1:0-6293 GCA_947477505.1 Comamonadaceae bacterium
GGGACCAGGCACTTTGTGCGGTGGCCTATGGCTACCCGTGGGACGTTTGCCTGGCGCGCTTGAAATTCAGGGGTGACAGCGCCTTCGCTGGGGCCTTGGCCCACGTGATGCAACACGCCCCGGGCGTGGAAAACGCTTTGGATGGGGCCCACGCCGTGCTGCCCATGCCCTTGTCACCCGAGCGTTTGCGCGAGCGCGGGTTCAATCAGGCCCTGGTTTTGGCGCGCCATTTATCCCGCCATAAAACCATCAGCGACGCCTTGCTGCGCATCCGACACACCCCCACCCAAGCCAGCCTGCCCAGGGCCCAGCGCTTGCTTAATTTGGTTGGCACCATGGTGGTCAACCCCCGCCATGCGGCTGGCCTGCACCAGCGCCGCGTGGTGCTGATCGACGACGTCATGACCACCGGCAGCAGCCTGCAAACCGCCGCCTTGGCTTTGCGCCAAGTCGGTGTGCGCCACATCACCGCCGTGGTTTTTGCGCGCACCGATGCGCCAACCTTGGTTGCCAGCGACGAGCCCATGGGCGTGGGAGAGAATGCACGCCATGTTTCACATCGTCTTGGTTCAGCCTGAAATCCCGCCCAACACGGGCAACGTGATCCGACTTGCCGCCAACACAGGTTGCCAGTTGCATTTGGTCGAGCCTTTGGGGTTTGATTTGAGCGACAAGCAAATGCGCCGCGCTGGGCTGGACTACCACGAGTACGCTCAGTTGCACATCCATCCTGATTGGCTGGCCCTGAGCAACACCATGGCAAGGCTGGGCGGTCAAGCCTATGCTTTGACAACCCGCGGTCGCGCACGGCCACATGACACCGCCTTCGCCCCGGGCGACTGGTTGGTGTTTGGCAACGAAACCGCTGGGCTTGCCGCAACCGTGCGCGATCTATTTCCAAACGAGCGTCAATTGCGTTTGCCCATGCGCCCTGGCCAGCGCAGCTTGAACCTGTCCAATGCCGTGGCGGTGGTGGTGTATGAGGCTTGGCGCCAGCACGGCTTCATGGATGCAACTGCGTCAATATGAGACGGCGGGCAATGCGGTCGGCGGTTTGATCGAACCTAGCCCCTGAAGGCGTCAACCAGCAATTTGGTCCCGGTACAAAACATGCCCAGGTACACCAATCGGTAAAACAAAGTGGGCTCAATGGTTCGCGCCACCCGGACCCCCGCCCACACCCCCACCGGGGCCAAGGGCAACAAGATCAGCGACGTCATGAAATTGCGCCAATCCAGCAAACCCAAAAAGGCGTAGGGTATCCATTTGCCTGCGTTGACAAAGAAAAAGAAAAACGCCATGGTCGCGGTGTAGACCATGGGGGCCATGCGCATGGGGAGTACATACGCATTGATGGGCGGCCCACCAGCGTGGGCAATGAAGCTGGTAAAGCCCGAGGTGGCGGTCAAAATGGCCCCCACCCAGCGGGGTGCGGGACGGCTGTTGGCTGTGGGCGGAAAAGCCAAGCGTTGGGCCAGAAAAAGCAAGGTCGTCAAACCCACCAAACCAGCCACCCAACGCGACTCCATGTAGCGAAAGAGCAAAAAACCAACCCCAATGCCCACCATCCCCCAGGGAATCAAAAACCGCAGCAGTTTCACGTCGTAGTCACGCCGAAACGCGTGCAAACCCAGCAGGTCCATCACCAACAAAATCGGCATCAAAATCGCAGCGGCCTGTGGCACGGTGATGGCCATTGCCATGATGGGCACGGCCAATGAACCAAACCCAGCGCCAAAACCACTTTTGCTCAAACCCAACAGCAACACGGCCGGTACGGCCAGGCTGTAGAAAAACGGGTCGGTGATGTAAGCGTCGGTCAATTCAGTTTCCCCATGCTTGCGTGCAAAGGGTGGGGGTTGCCTTGTGGCTTGAACAACGCACCAAGACTAAAAGTCACCAGATCGCAGTGAAGTACCGAAAAAATGATCATGGTGATGAAGTTAAACCCGGGTGAACGATGCACCCATCTTGCCATGGATCAACATGCTGGCACTGGCCACTGTCCCATGCGGGTCATGGCTTGGCGCATCCATCGACCCCATCAAGCCGCATCAGCCACGAGCGCGACAAGGGGCTGACTTAAAATCTGGTTTTAAATCAATGCAATGCCCACCGTCCATGAGTGCCTTTTTAGAAGAAAAAATATTATCGGTTCACCATTGGACCGACCGCCTGTTTAGCTTCACCACCACACGCGACACGGCCCTGCGTTTTTCCAACGGGCACTTCACCATGATCGGCTTGCCCGTCAATGGCAAACCCTTGCTCCGCGCCTACAGCATTGTCAGCGCCAACTACGAAGAACACCTGGAATTTTTGAGCATCAAGGTGCCCGATGGCCCCTTGACCTCTCGCTTGCAACACATCAAAGTGGGCGACACCTTGATCGTCGGTCGCAAACCCACCGGCACCTTGCTCATCGACTACCTCTTACCGGGCAAAAACCTGTATTTGCTGGGCACCGGCACCGGCTTGGCACCGTACCTGAGCATCGTGCGCGACCCCGAAACCTATGAGCGGTTTGAAAAAGTCATCCTCGTGCACGGGGTGCGCCAGGTCAATGAACTGGCTTACCTGCACTACCTGCGGGAAGAGCTGCCCCAACACGAACTGTTGGGTGAATGGGTATCAGCGCAATTGTTGTACTACCCCACTGTGACGCGCGAAGCCTTTGAGCACCAAGGCAGGATCCCCGACTTGATCGACAGCGGGAAAATATTTGCCGACTTGGGCCTGCCCGAGCTTGATGCATCGCGCGACCGCGTGATGCTGTGCGGCAGCCCGCAAATGCTCAAAGACCTCAAAACCCTGCTAGAAGTGCGCGGCTTCAAAGAGGGCAACACCACGACGCCGGGCGACTTTGTGGTGGAGCGCGCTTTTGTCGAGCAGTGAGGCTTAAACCCGCTCAATGATCAGGGCAATGCCCTGCCCCACCCCAATGCACATGGTGCACAAGGCGTAACGCCCTCCGGTGCGGTGCAATTGGTTGATCGCCGTGGTGACCAAGCGCCCGCCGCTGGCGCCCAAGGGGTGACCCAACGCAATCGCCCCGCCATTGGGGTTGACGCGCTCATCATCGTCAGACAAACCCAGCATGCGCAGCACAGCCAGGCCTTGGGCCGCAAACGCCTCGTTGAGTTCGATCACGTCCATTTGGGGCAGCGTCAACCCGGTCAAGGCCAACACCTTTTCGGTGGCAGGTGCGGGGCCAATGCCCATCACGCGGGGCGGTACCCCGGCGGTGGCCATGCCCACCACACGCGCACGCGGCTTCAAGCCGTGCTGGGCTGCAGTTTTTTCGTCGGCCAGCAACAGCGCACAAGCCCCGTCATTGACGCCGCTGGCGTTGCCCGCGGTCACACTGCCATCGGGGCGCACAACGCCCTTGAGCTTGGCCAATGACTCCATGCTGGTCTCACGCGGGTGCTCGTCTTGGGCCACCGACAGCGGGTCGCCTTTGCGCTGGGGCACGCTCACCGGGGTGATCTCGGCATCAAAAAAACCTGCCTTTTGGGCTGCCACGGCCTTGCGTTGGCTGGCCAAAGCCATGCGGTCTTGGGCTTGACGCTCTATGCCATGCTCGGTGGCAACGTTTTCAGCCGTCTCGGGCATTGAGTCAACGCCGTACTGGGCCTTCATTTTTTTATTCACAAAGCGCCAACCAATGGTGGTGTCGTAAATCTCCGCATTGCGGCCAAAAGCGCTGTCGGCTTTGGGCATGACAAAGGGGGCGCGGCTCATGCTCTCCACACCACCGGCGATCATCAACTGGGCTTCACCCGCGCGGATGGCGCGTGCGGCCGTGCCCACCGCGTCCAGGCCCGAACCGCACAAGCGGTTGATGGTGGCCCCAGGCACACCCACCGGCAAGCCTGCCAACAAGCTGGCCATGTGGGCCACGTTGCGGTTGTCCTCACCAGCTTGATTGACGCAACCAAAAATCACATCGGTCACCGCGGCCCAATCCACTTTGGGGTTGCGCGCCATCAAGGCCATCAGGGGCACGGCGGCCAAATCATCGGTGCGCACCGAAGACAAAGCGCCCCCATAACGGCCAAATGGGGTGCGGATGGCGTCACAAATGAAGGCCTGGTTCATGGAAGTCCTTTGCTGCGGGGGTGGTTGGGGTGATCAGGGAAGGGTTGCACGCTTTGGAAGGCTGCGACCGCGCTTGGCCTGCAATTATGATTCAAGCCCCGTCAACCACCAGGCGTGGCCCCGCAGCCACCGCTTTGCCCCAACCCATGTTTTCCCCTTCTCAGGACGATGTCCGTCGGTTTTTTTGTCAAGTGATGCTGCGTTGGCGGCAGGCAGAACCGCTGGACGCCTTGCAAACCCTGGCCGCACAGTGGGTGCAAGAACACCCCGAGTTCCACGACGTTTTGTCCGATGAAGTTTGGGCCTTGCGCCAAACCTACCCGGTTGAAGCGGGACACGCCAATCCGTTTTTGCACCTCTCCATGCATTTGTCCATCAGCGAGCAATGCTCGATCGATCAGCCCCAGGGCATCCGGCAAGCCGTGGAATTGCTGACCCGTCGCAAAGACTCACTGCACGAAGCCCACCACATCGTGATGGAATGTTTGGGTGCCATGTTGTGGGAGAGCCAACGCAGTGGTCGCCCGCCCGATGGGGCGGCCTATGTTCAATCGGTGCAGCGATCAGCGACCCAGGATTGAAAAAGCCTGCCAAAGAGGCAGGCTTTTTGTAACCACCGGTGGGCCCGAGGCTCAGCGGAACTTGGCTTGCGGCACGATCCGCAACTCGCCGGGTTGGGTGCTGACGTACTGGGCCAGCTCTTTGAGTTCGGCGTTGCTGAATTGCTTGGCAATGCCACCCATGACACCGTTGCTGCGACCCCATGTGCTTTGGCCTTCGGTCTTGTAAGACTTGAGGGCCACAAACAAATAGTCTTTGTGCTGCCCGGCAATTTTGGGGTAACTTGGGTCGATGGGCTTGTTCAGGTTGGGACCATGGCAAGACACACACGCTCCTTTGGCCAGCAACTCGGCCGCCTTGCCGCTGGCGTCAGCCGCCTTGTCAGGCACCGCGCCGCCCGTGCCGTGCTGCTCGTAGTAGGCGGAAATATCGGCAATGTCTTGGTCGGTCAAGGATTGGGCAATCCCGCGCATGGTCGGGTGCTTGCGCTCACCGGCTTTGTAGGCGTTCAGGGCAGAGGCGATGTACTTGGCACCTTGACCCGAGATCATGGGTACTTTGTATACCTCTGGAAAGCTGGCCTGGTAACCCTTAATGCCATGACAACCGATGCACATGGCAATTTTCTTGGACCCCGCCTGGGCATCGCCCTTGAGGTCTTGGGCCAAAGTGGCAGTGGTCACGCAAGTGACAGCTGCGGCAAACACATAGGACAATATGGCGTTCATTTTGCGAAGACAATCTTGAAGGTCGGTTTGAATGAAGATCATTATATCGACCCCTTGTGTAAGCTTTGCGCAGACGTTTGAAACGGAAAACCATGAAATTTCAAGGCTCAGACAAATATGTCGCCACCCAAGACCTGAAACTGGCGGTCAATGCCGCCATCACCCTCAAGCGCCCACTGCTGGTCAAGGGGGAACCCGGCACCGGCAAAACCATGTTGGCAGAGGAAGTGGCCGAGGCTTTGGGGGTTCGCCTGCTGCAATGGCACATCAAATCCACCACCAAGGCCCAGCAAGGCCTGTATGAATACGATGCGGTCAGCCGCCTGCGCGACAGCCAACTGGGCGACGAGCGGGTCAAAGACATCCACAACTACATCATCAAAGGCGTTTTGTGGCAGGCATTCACGGCCGATAAGCCGGTTGCCTTGCTGATCGATGAAATCGACAAAGCCGACATCGAGTTTCCCAACGACTTGCTACGTGAACTCGATCGCATGGAGTTTTACTGTTACGAAACCCGCGAGTTGGTGCGCGCCCAAACACGTCCTTTGGTGTTCATCACCTCGAACAATGAAAAAGAGTTGCCCGACGCCTTTTTGCGCCGCTGCTTTTTCCATTACATCAAGTTCCCAGAACCCGACACCATGAAGCAAATTGTCGCGGTGCACTTCCCCACCTTGAAGCAAGACTTGCTGGCCGTGGCGATGAAAACCTTTTACGACGTGCGCAACCTCCCTGGTTTGAAAAAGAAGCCCAGCACCAGCGAGCTTCTGGACTGGCTCAAGCTGCTGGTGGCCGAGGACATTCCCCTGGAAGCCCTTCAAACCCAAGACAACAAAGTGGCTGTGCCGCCTTTGGTTGGGGCGCTGCTGAAAAACGAACAAGACGTGACCTTGTTTGAAA
>CANJUS010000084.1:0-6290 GCA_947477505.1 Comamonadaceae bacterium
GGCTACCACGGGGGCGTTTTGTGAATGGGCATAGGCGGTCAGGCGATCGAGCAAGGGGTTGTTGTCGAAACCGTCTTCGGACACATTGGCCACAAACATGGCGGGCTTGGCGGTGATCAGAAAAAACTGCTTGAGCAGTGGCTTTTCTTCTTTGCTGAAGTCAATGGTGCGCACCGGTTTGGTGTCGTTCAAGGCCAGTTGGCATTTCTCCAAAATAGTCACCAGCTTGGCGGCCTCTTTGTCGCCCGAGCGGGCGGTTTTTTGCACCCGGTGCAGGGCTTTCTCCACGCTGTTCAAGTCGGCCAGGCACAGCTCGGTTTGAATCACTTCAATGTCGGAGATCGGATCGACTTTGCCGGCCACGTGGATCACGTTGTCGTCCTCGAAGCAACGCACCACATTGACAATCGCATCGGTTTCGCGGATGTGCGCCAAAAATTGGTTGCCCAAACCTTCGCCCGTGCTGGCACCGGCCACCAGGCCGGCAATGTCGACAAACTCCACGATCGCGGGCACCACCCGCTCGGGCTCGACGATGGTTGACAGCTGCGCCAAGCGGGTGTCGGGCACTTCGACCACGCCCACGTTGGGCTCGATGGTGCAAAACGGGTAATTTTCGGCCGCAATGCCGGCCTTGGTCAGGGCATTGAAGAGGGTGGACTTGCCCACATTGGGCAGGCCGACGATGCCGCATTTCAAACTCATGGATGGTCCTCAACCCGCGCACGCGGGGATGGTTGGGCGCGCTGTATCGCCAAAGGGGATGGATTGTAGCCAGCGCGGTTTAGGCTCACACCGCTGGACGCAAGCCGCTGTCAACGCGCCAAAGCGTCACAGGTGGTATTGAACGTCCAGCAACTGGCCCACCCGCAGCAGCGGCTCGCTGTCTTGGCTCACGCCCTGGCTGGCAATGGCATTCATGCCAAAGCTGACAGCCCCCTCCAAACGCCGGTCTTGCCGATAGCTTTGCAACACATCGCCCAGCAGTGGGTTGATGTCGCCGGTATCGGGGTCGATGTTGGGCATGGGGCAGCGCGGACATGGCTTGACTGGCTTGAGCACCACGCGGCCTTCTTCGGCCTGCCACGACAAGCCCAGGATGTGATCTTCGTCGTGCGCGGGTATGCCGCTGAGCACGATGTTGGGCCGAAAGCGGCGCAAGTCCACCGCGGCGTGGCCGCTGCTGGCCAAGCGCGCATTGAGCCCCTCCAGCGATGCGTGGCTGCACACCAAATACGGAAACCCATCGCTGAATTGGTTTTTCGCCTCTGCCCCTGCGGTCCATTGGGGGTTGCTGGGGCGCACATGGTCGGGGTCAAAGCGCACCAAGCGCAAGCGCCCCATGGCCTGGCCCTGCGCGGTTTGGCCCAAAAAGTCGCTGAACCATTGCGACGCCACGTCGCCCATGTCAAAAGCACTCACCGGTTGCCCCCACACCTGCACTTGCACGGCGTCTTGCACCTCGTACAAAGCCAGGTGCAAGGCCAGCATGCCGGGCGCGCGCAATCGCACGTCAGAGGCTCGCAAGGTCGGTTGAATCAAGGCCATCTGGGGCAAATCGCGTTGGCTGACCATCTCGCCTTGCGCGTTGACCACCATCCAACAGCGGTCGTGCAGCAAACCCATGTCGGTCAGGGTGGCCTCTTGCAAGGAAATGCCGGCACAGGATTTCACGGGGTAGACCCACAACTGGGACACGGTGGCTTGGGCGTCGATCATGTTGAGATTGGCATGTCAGTGAACAGGGTCGAATTGTGCCTGCGTGGCAAGGCCGCAAAGGCCCACCTAGAATCCCCTTCTATGAAACCCGCATTCGATGTATGTATCCGCGGTGCCGGTGTGGTGGGGCAAACCTTGGCCTTGCTGCTGGCCGCTTTGCGCTTGCGGGTGGGGTTGGTGCAAGACACCACCCCCAGTGCGAGCGATGTGCGTGCATTTGCCCTCAACGCCTCTTCTCACGCCCTGCTGCAAGAACTGCGTTGCTGGCCTGCACAGGCGCACACCACCGCCGTGCAGCGCATGCGGGTGTGGGGCGATAGCGGTGCGCAAGTGCAGCTCGATGCCCCCAGCCCGCAAGGCCTGACTTGGATCGTTGATGTGCCCGAGTTGCAAGCGCAACTGGCGCAAGCGATCCAGTACCAACCCCTGATCAGCTTATTGCAAGCCCCCGACAAAGCCAGCCTCACCGTGGTGTGTGAAGGCCGCTACAGCACCAGCCGCGAACAAGCGGGTGTGGTGCACGAGGTCTTGCCCTACGACCAACACGCCTTGGCAGCGCGGGTGCAATGCACCGTGCCCCATGATGGCCAAGCCTTTCAATGGTTCAACCACGTGAACGGTGAACTCGACATCTTGGCCTTGCTGCCCATGGGCGGCGCGCAGGGTCAACAAGCCGCTTTGGTGTGGTCGCTCAGCCCGGCGCGGGCACAACAGTTGCAAGCCATGCCTGCGGCCGATTTCGAACAAGCCTTGCACCACGCCAGCCACGGCCAATTGGGGGATTTGAGCTTGACCAGCGAGCGGCGCACCTGGCCATTGCAAATGGCGCGCGCCACGCAATGGAGCGGCACCTTCAGCGATGGCAGTGCCTGGGTGCTGGCCGGTGATGCCGCACACAGTGTGCACCCGCTGGCTGGCTTGGGGCTGAACCTGGGTTTGGCCGATGCCCAAGCCTTGCGAGATGTGCTGCAAACCCGCCAAGGTTTGAACCATTGGCGGGCCTTGAATGACCGCCGATTGCTGCGCCAGTATGAGCGCCAACGCAAAGCAGGCATGTGGCCCACCTGGGTGGCCTGCGACGCACTGCAACGCTTGTTTGCCCACCCCCATGCGCTGGCCAAAGACCTGCGCCAATGGGGCATGAATCACTTTGACACCATCCCACCTTTGAAACAATGGGTGATACAACAGGCCATGCAATGATGTTTTTATCCGCTCCTCACCGACCAAGCAGCATGACACCCTTGCGCCGCACCACCTTGCTGGTCTGGCTCATGACATGGGCCTTTTGGTCGGGCGCCGTTGGGGCCCAAGAGGTGGCGATTCGCAAGGCGCTCAAAGAGCGCATCCCTGATTTACCCAGAATTGAGTCGGTCAGCAAAACCCCCATCAGCGGTTTGTACGAGGTGCTGCTCGAAGACAACGACATTTACTACACCGACGCCAGTGGCAACTACCTGGTGCAAGGCTCGATGATCGACACCCGCACCAAACGCAACCTGACCGAAGAGCGCACCGACAAACTCAACGCCATTGCCTACGCCAGCCTGCCGTTCAAAGACGCCATCACCATCGTGCGGGGCAACGGGCAGCGCAAACTGGCGGTATTTGCAGACCCCAACTGTGGCTATTGCAAGCGCTTTGAACGCGACTTGCAAAAGGTCGACAACATCACCGTTCACCTTTTTTTGTACCCGGTGTTGGGCGCAGATTCAAATGAAAAGTCGCGCCACATTTGGTGTGCCAAAGACCCTGGCAAAGCATGGTTGGACATGATGACGCGCGACGCGACCCCATCACCGGCCAGTTGCGACACCGCTGCCTTGACACGCAACCTGGAGTTTGGCCGCAAGCACAAAATCACGGGCACACCCACCTTGTTGGCCCAAGACGGTAAGCGCGTACCCGGGGCCATTCCGCTGGCCCAAATTGAGCAACTCATCGCTGCCCGACCCTGATATGCAACACCCCGCATCCGCCGTGCAAGGCGACATCGCCACCTTGGTGCACCGGCTGGCCTACGCTGGTTTGATCCCGTTTGTGGTGTTGGCGCTGCTGATGTGGTTGGTGGTGGGCGATGTGCACGCCTTTGTCGCGATGGCCTTGTGCGCCTATGCCGCCGCCATTGCATCTTTTTTAGGCGGCATTCATTGGGGCATGGGCTTGCCCCTGGATGCGCCTGCGCGGCGCTTTCACTTGGTGTGGGGCGTGGTGCCTTCATTGGTGGCTTGGGTGGCCTTGCTGATGCCCGCTTTTGCTGGCCTGCCGTTGTTGGCCTTGCTGCTGGTGGTGTGTTACTGGGTCGACCGGCGCACTTGGGCCGCCTGGGGATGGGCCGCCTGGCTGCCCATGCGTTTGCGCCTCACAAGCGTGGCGGTGTTGTGCTGTGTGTTGGGCGCATCGGCCACCTGAAGCAACGCCATGGCCAAAACACGTTCACCCGCCACATCCGCGCCGGTGCACTTTGTGGTGCAAGCCCATTCCTGGGCAGCCCATGTGTTTGACATCACCTGCACCATCGCACGACCTTTGGCTCTACAGCGGGTGCAACTGCCGGTGTGGATAGCTGGCAGCTATTTGGTACGCGAGTTCTCCAAGCAGTTGTTTGACCTGCACGCCAAGCAGTTGGGTCGCCCCTTGGCCGTGACGCAACATGACAAAGCCAGTTGGGACATCCACGCCGACACCGGGCACGCCCTGGTGCTGCACTACCGCGTGCACGCCCACGACAACTCGGTGCGCACCGCATGGCTGGACAGCGAACGCGGGTTTTTCAATGGCACCAGCCTGTTTTTGGCGGTGCACGGACAGCGCGATGCCAGCCACACCGTGGCCCTGGATCCCATGGGCACGCCCCCAGGTTGGCGCGTGGCCACCGCCTTGATACCCCAACGCACCGACACCAAGGGCTGGGGCGTGTACCAGGCCAGCGGTTACGACGAACTGGCCGACTCACCGGTGGAAATGGGCGACTTTTGGTCGGGTGAATTTGTGGCTTGCGGCGTACCGCACCGTTTTGTGGTGGCGGGCAGCACGCCCAGCTTTGATGGCCTGCGCTTGCTGCACGACACCCAGCGCATTTGCGAAACACACATTCGCTTTTGGCACGCGCAGGGCAAAGCCACAGGGCGCGTGACCAAGCCGGCCCACGACCGCTATGTGTTCATGCTCAATGCGGTCGACAGCGGCTACGGGGGCCTGGAACACTGCCACAGCACTGCCTTGATCGCGCAGCGCAGCGATCTGCCGCGCGCGGGCCAAGACAAAGCCAGTGAGGGCTACATGACCTTGCTGGGCCTGATCAGCCACGAGTACTTTCACACCTGGAACGTCAAGCGACTGCGCCCGCGAGAATTTGAGCGCTATGACTGGGGCCGCGAAAACCACACCGAGTTGTTGTGGTTTTTTGAAGGGCTGACCAGCTACTACGACGACTTGCTTTTGCGCCGAAGCGGGCTGATGGACGACACGCGCTACCTGCAAGGCCTGAACAAAACCATCAACCAAGTGCTGCAAACCCCGGGCCGCCAAGTGCATTCGCTGGCGCAATCGAGTTTCGAGGCCTGGACCAAGTACTACCGCGCCGACGACAACACCCCCAACATCACCGTGAGCTATTACACCAAGGGCGCACTGGTGGGCCTGTGCCTGGACCTGCGCTTGCGCCAGACTGGCCACAACCTGGACGGGGTCATGCGCGCCCTGTGGGAGCGCTGCGCGGGTGGGCCCATGGGCGAAGACGATTTGCTCGCGGTGCTGCATGCCACCACTGGGGAAAACTGGGGCAAAACCCTGCGCGCCTGGGTGCATGGCAGGGGCGAGTTGCCGCTGCGGGCCTTGTTGGGCGACAACGGTGTGCGCGTGCACGTGGACCCATCGGCCTGGGCACAGCGCTTGGGCCTGCGCGTGAGCGAGGACCAAGGCGTTCATTTGAAGTTTGTGTTCAGCGACAGCGCTGCGCAACGCGCTGGCATGGCCCCGGGTGACGAATGGCTTGGCCTGGAATTGCCAGCCAGCAAAGGCCGCCCGGCCCAGGCTTGGCGGCTGCAAAAAATCGATGACTTGGGCTTGTACCTGGGCCAGGCCAAACGCTGCACGGCTTTGGTGGCGCGTGATCAACAACTGCTGCGCCTGCCTTTGGCGGTGCCAGCGGCCAACGACCCGCGTGTGGGCACCTGGCGCTTGAGTGTGGCCGATGCTGCGGCGCTCAAACGCTGGCTGGATTGAGCTTTACAACTGGCGTGTATCGACCACGCGCTTGGCCTTGCCCATGCTGCGCTCGACCCCGCCCTCGGCGCGCAACTCAATGGCGGCATTGGTGCCCACATAGGCCTTGATGTCGTGCTGCAATTGCTGGGCGGCGGCTTGGGCGGCGCTGCCTTGCGGGTCCACACCCGCGCGGGTCTCGATCACCACCTTGAGTTCATCGAGAGAGCCGCTGCGGCTGAGCACACACTGGTAGTGCGGCGACAAGGCCGCATGCTTGAGCAACAACTCTTCAATTTGGGTGGGAAACACATTGACCCCGCGCACGATCATCATGTCGTCGCTGCGACCGGTGATTTTTTCCA